>NZ_JBHVKW010000119.1:0-24450 GCF_042797905.1 Amycolatopsis sp. NPDC057786 | reverse complement strand
GCGACCGCCGCCTGTCCGGGGCCGGGGGGCCACTGCCCCCGCCCCACGTGGCAAACCCCCATTCCCCACCCTACAACGTGCCCAACGGGGCTTTCGCAACGTCGGCCGTGGCCAGATAGGCACCTAAGACACCCTTGGTTAGCTCGGACGCACGAGTCCGTTCTCGTACGCGAAGATCACCGCCTGCACCCGGTCACGGACCTCGAGCTTGGCGAGGAGATGCCCGACGTGCGTTTTCACCGTGGCTTCGGAGAGGAAGAGCCGCTGCGCGGTCTCGGCGTTGGAATAGCCCTGCGCGATCTCCAGCAAAACGTCGCGTTCCCGCGCGGTGAGCCGCTTCAGCAACGGAGAAGTCTCACGCGCGACCGCGAGCTGGTCCAGCATGCGGCGGGTCGTGGAGCGCGCGATCACGGCATCACCGGCATGGACGGCGCGGATGGCGTGCAGCACTTCGCCCGCCGACGCGTCCTTGAGCAGGAACCCGCTCGCACCGGCACGCAGACCGGCGACGGCGTACTCGTCGAGGTCGAACGTCGTCAGCAGGATCACCTTGGGCGCGTTCTCGCGGGCGGCGACCAGGCGAGTGGCCTCGACTCCGTCCATCCGCGGCATCTGGACGTCCATCAGCACGACGTCGACCCGCGTCTCGGCGAGCTTCGCGACAGCCTCCACCCCATCGGCCGCCTGGACGACGATCCGGATGTCGTCGGTCGCGTCGACGACCATGGCCAAGCCGGTCCGGACCAGTTCCTGGTCGTCGACCAGCGCGACGTCGATCGTCATCCCGAAGCTCCCTGCTCGCCGACGCGGAATTCCGCGCGCACTCTGAAACCGCCGTCGACCGGACCGGCCTCGAACGTACCGCCCGCGGCTCGCACGCGATCCCGGACACCACCGAGGCCGGCGCCCGTGCCGGGGAGCGACGGCCGCTCGCCGGCACCGGCTCCGTCGTCCTCGACGACGAACACCGACGCGTGCGGGGTGTGCGTGATCGTGACGGTGACACCCGCACGCGGACCCGCGTGCTTGACGCTGTTGGTCAAACCCTCCTGGACGAGCCGGTACGCCGCCATGGCCGCGCTCGCCGTCAGCGCGTCGGGCCGCCCTTTCTCGACCAGCCGGACATCGACGCCCGTCGCGCGGACACGCTCCGCCAAGGCCGGGATCCCGGCGAGCGAAGGCCGCGACTCGGTCTCCCGCAACACCCGCAGCGTGTCCCGCATGTCGGCCAATGCCTCGCGGGCGGTCCCGGCGATGACGGAAAGCGCCTGCGCCGCGCGGTCCGGCGACTTGGAAGCGATGGCGGAGCCGCCTTCGGCCTGACGCACGATGACCGCCAGTGAATGGGCGACGATGTCGTGCATGTCGCGAGCGATGCGCTGTCGTTCGTCGGCCGCGGCACGCTCGGCGGCTTCCGCGGCCTCGTCCGCGAGGCGGCGCCTCCGGTCGAACCGGAAACAACCCACCGCCCAGGTGCCCGCCACCGCCGCGACCAGCGCGAGAACGGCCAGCAGCAGCGTGAGCCACCCGGTGGGGAGCGCGCCGTAGGCCGTCGCCGTCCGGGCGGTGCACAGCAACGCTCCGAACACGCTGATCCCGAGGGCGAGCAGGCTCTCGCGCCGCGGACGGCGCGCGGCGACGGCGTACAGGAGCACCAGGTAGGCCGCCGACGTCGGGAGGAAGAACAGCGGGATCTCCATGCTGTCGCTCTCACTCGCCAGCCCGAGCGGCGCGGGCCGGACCACCGTGTTCGGCAGCGCGACGATCACCGCCATCGCGAGTCCGGCGGCGATGAACGCGGCCACGGTGGCGAGCCGCCGCAACGCGACGCCGGCGAGCACCGTCAAGGCGCAAAGACCCGCCACCCACAGCGCCCAGGCCGGGGAGTCCGCCACCAGGAGGATGTCGAGCGAAGGCGGCCCCAGCAGTGCCGCGACGGCCAGCGCGAAAAGGACGTCCAGAACGATCGGGTGTGTCCGCGTCCACCGGTCCACGCGGTCGGTCCACGTCACGGCCATGATCGTAGACATCGCCGCCGGGTGTGACCAGGGCGTCGTGTGACCTTGGGAAACCTTGTTTGACCTGCGCCGGAATGCCCCGGTACCGTGTTGTGTTAGCACTCTTGTCGGCTGAGTCCCGGCGAAAATCCGGTTACACTCCGCGACCGCCCACCCGGCAGGTTCAGGGCACATTTCCTTATCTCGCAACAGAATCACCGCGTTGCCGAAGTATCAGCGTCTGGCACCGTCTGTGACTGTCTCCGGCGGCTTGGTAGCGTCCACGGAACAGCTACGGAACAGATCCGGGACGCGGATATGCCCCCGGACCTGGTGTTTGTCCGAGGGCATATCCACCCTAGCTCGGCTAGGCGCCGCCATCATCTAGGAAGCCTTCAATCCGGCGATTCGCAGCGTCTCGCGTCCCGTGGACGAACTTCGCGTAGATCTTCGTCAGCATGTCGACCGTGTGCCCAGCTCGCTCCGCGACATCAGGCAGAGCGACACCCGCAGCGATCCACGACGAGACCGCCGCATGGCGAAGGTCGTAGGGCCGAGCGGCCAGCGGCGAGGCGACCTCTCCCGGCAGCAGCGCCAGCGGCCGGACCAACCTCCAAATGTCACTGTAAGACGACTGGCTGACCGGACCGCCCTCACTGGTTCGGAACAGCCGACCATCCGCCGCCAGGCCCTCCTTGTCGATGTGCTCGGACAAGATCCGAACGAGTACCGGAGGGATCGGGACGGTTCGCCGGTGTTCTTCCGGACGGTGCTTCAACGATCGAACCTGGTACGTCTGTCCGTCGTCGCTGTATCGCGCGGCGGAACTCCCGAGGGAACTCGGCAGGACCAACTCGCCCCAACCAGAGTCGGGCAGCTTGCAATGCACGTCAGCGAGGAAGCGAGCCTCACCAGGCCGAAGCGCGGCGTAGTAGAGCGTGGCGAAGAAGGGCCGCCACGACCGGTTCCCGCCGCGCGGGCGAACGTAGGTGACCGCAGTCAGCAGTTCCCGGGCCTGGACCGGGTTCACGACGACTCCAGGGTCAACCTCTCGCTCACTACCGAAGCGGACCAACTTCACGCCTGCCAGGGGGTTCACCCCGAGATACCCACACCGCTCGGCGAAGTCGAGAGCCGGAAGCACCGCGCTCTTACGGGTGTCGACGGTCCGGGTAGCCGCCTGCCGACCATCGAGCTTCCGTCGAAGCGCGCGCCCAAGCTCCAAGATCCCGTCTTCGCTCGCAAGGTCACCCACCTTCCGCGAGTGGCCCTCAAGCCAGGCCGCAACGTCTCGAATCTCGTCCGACGGCTCAACGCGGGAGACTTCGGGCGGCAGCACAAACGTCGTCAGCGCACGCCGCACCAAGGCCGGTTCCACACTCGGCTCATCGGACAGAAACCCTTGCACAGCAACAGCAAGGCCATCCACGAGCCGATCACGCGACCGAGGCGACATATCCGGCCAGACCTGCTCAAGGTACTCACGCGCCACCCGTAGCAACGTCGGTGACCGTTCCTCCCGGTAGATCGATTCGGGTAGCCCGGTCTCGATATCGAAGGCTTCGCCCCGATTCATGGCTTGCTGGAGCTTGGATAGCTCCGCCTTGGCCAATGCCTTGGTAGCAAACCATTCTGAGTGTTCTTTGCCCGCCGTGATCCAACGGACTCCGTAGGGGCGCCGACGCTTCCTACCGGTCTTCTTATCCGGCGGTCTGGTAGTGACGTCCCACAGTCGGACCTGATGCGTCGGTTTCATGCCGCCCGCTCCTGCCTGCCGTTCAGCCACTCACGCACCGCCGAAAGCGCGAAGCGCAAGTGACCGTTGGGCAACTTGATCGCAGGAGGAGCAGTGTTGATCTCCCGCCACTCATAGAGCGTGTCCCGGCTGATGCCGAGGAAATCGCACAGCTCCGGCGTGCTGAGAAGAGTTTCTAGCTGAATCGCGTTGTTGTTCATGTCGTCCCCCAATTCAGGCCGCTAGCGGAGTTGCCGAAGTTTCCGGACGTTCGCCGGGTGGCCCTTGTGCAGCGAGTAGCGCTCGGTCGTACTCCGCTCTCCAGGTAATCCGTTCGGAGATGGCGCGCATCACGAGATGCTCCCGTGGCGGGCAATGGGTGTCGCCGGGGCCGACCTTGCGCCAGACGAACCGGTCCGGTTCGGGTTGTTCCTTGGTGATGCCGACAGCGGCCAGCGCGTCCAGGACGAAGCCCTTCCGGTCCGCCTTGTGATCGGCCACCGTCTTGCCCGACCACTTCCGCGACACCAGCACCCGCCGCCCAGGAAGCCCGAGCGTCGTTCGACGATGAGCGCGACCCTTGCAGTGGCCGGGGACAGTCTTTCCGTTGGCTCCCTTGGGGTTGATGCCGTACAGCAGCCACACCGCACACCGGGGCGAGCACGGAGTCACTGACAGTTCGGCGTGAAGTCGGTCGTGGTGATCCCGTTGTGCAGAGGTGTCAGCGTCGACCACCTCACCCGTGGACTTCGTGAGGTACTTGGTGAGGTAGCCGATGTGACGCCCGGATTCCTCGGTCCCGCCCAAGATCCCCTTAGAGTGCACCTGACGGCCGAACGTGACGACGTGCGCGGGTTCCTCCACCGCCTCCACGGCCTCATCCCACGACGGCAACGGAGCGCGGGTATCTGGGTCTACGAAAGAGCGGGAATTCATGTCCCACAACGGTTCCCGGTCGGTGTAGACGATCTCGTCATGGTTGGGCCACCACACCTGATGGTAAGTGGCCTCGGTGACCATCCGGATGACTTCGTGGGAGATGGAGCCGCGTAGGGCGGTATGCAGGTGAGGGGCCGCCCGCCGTTGGGGTTCCACGGTGGCGAAGTACTGCACATCCCAGCCGACCACGCGCCGCAGGTTCTGCCACCACCTGTCCACCAGCGCCGAGAAGTGCACCGCGTCCCGAGCCGCCCGCCGGTAGTCGTACGTCGTCGGGTTGACCGGCGAACCGTCCGACCGCACCGGGCCGTAGGTGTCGCAGGTGAGCGTGACGAACATCGACGGCCGGAACTTCCCCGCGTACTCCCGCCCCACCGTCGCCGAAGACACCTTCCGTCGAGGCAGGTTCGGCGCGTCCTGCCGTCGCCTGGTCGACCGCTTCACCGGACGCTTCTCCGGAACGTCGAGGGCTGGCAGACGACCCGTCATCCCGGACGCCCGCAACTCCTCATCCACCGAGGCGACCTCTGCCCGCAGTTCCTCCGCCTCGGCCTCATCACCGACCGCCACCATCTCCCGGTACTGCGCCGCCAGATCAGCCCGGAACGTCAGCAGCTCCGTTTGCGTCTCCGAAGGGGTTTCCCGCGCGATGACGGGTTCCTCGGTCAGGTGCCAGCCCTCACGACACTGCGCCTGACGGAGCGCCTTTGCCTTGCGCGCACAGGGAAGGCACACCGATTCGACCGTCGAACCACAGGGCACGGGGACGTAGCGGATCTCGCCGGTTTCGGTGTCGCCCACCTCCATCGTAAACGGCCGGACACACACGCCGTGCTTCTCCGCAGTGGCCTTCACGACCTCTGCCGACAACGCCCCGCGGACTCGTCCAATCGACCCTTCGACCTGCTGATTTGTGGTTTCGTTGGTCATGCCGTCCCCCTCTCGCCGCGCCGGTCTGACAGGTGGATGACCGAGGCGCCGCCGTTGGTGACGTAGTGCTCCAAGTGCTTGATCGTCTGGTCAGGAACCCAACCGGCCCGAACGCGCAGGGGTTCGCGGATGCCTTCGCCCCAGACGTAGCCGACCCCGGCCGAGCCCTCGGGGATTCGGTTCGCCCACGCCCCACGCTCGTAGGCGCCGTCCCCGAGGACCATCGGGACCTGACTCTTCGCGGTCACCCGCAGGCAGATACGGCGAGTGAACAGCTCCCGCACCGGAACGGTTTCCTTGGTCGGCTCCTGGACATAGCCCCGGACCGCGAACCCGAGCGCCCGACCCTGAGTGGTCAGGATCGCGACCCGTTCCACGATCGCGTCACGGGTCTTGCGATCGGTGTAGCGGGTCAGAGCGCCGATCTCGTCGAACTCCAGCAGCTCCACCGGATACTCCGTCGAGACCGGGACCTGACGGGTGTTCCCGGCGAAGACGCGCTTCCGGTTCTCCAGTTCCTCGATCAGCGCGTCGAGGACCTCCAGGGCTTCCTTGCCGGACACCCCGTAGCGGGCGAAGATCCCGCGTCCGTAAGCAAGTTCGACCGCCTTCGGGTCGACCCCGGACACGCGAATGAGACCGGCGCGGATCGGTGCCGCAGCCGACACCAGCGGAGCCCACAGGACCGAGCCCTTCCCCGACCCCGACGCACCAGCCACGAGCGTGTGCGCGCCACCACCGACCAGCGGCAGCGTCCACGGCGTCCCGTACTCCGTCGACCCCGCGTACACCGCCCGCAGATCCACCCCCGAGCCGTCCACGGAGACCAACTCCGGGACCGGCAGACAGGTCACCGCTGCGTCGAGCAGATCCCGGCGCATGAAGTCGATGGACACCACATCCGGCTCAAGCTCCCGCACCTGACACCGCGCGACCTTCCGCGCTACCGCCAGCTCTCGCGCGACCTCGTCGAAGTCTTCCGGCTTCTGTCCAGGGACCAGCCGGACCCGGACCTCATCCCACGACGGGCCGGAGCGGACCGACAGCAGCTTCGGCACCGCCACCCCGGACGCCTGACGAGCCTTCGCGACCGCCTCACGCTTGCGCCGACGAGATACCAGGTTCACCGTCACGTCGACCGGGATCGCGTCATCGCGCACCGTCAGGCCGCAGGCGTGCAGCCACCCGGCCAGCTTCCGCCCGTAGAGCGCCCAGCGCAGCCACCACGCCCGCAGCCACCGCCCGCACCACTGGTCATAGCCGACCGCGTCCAACCGCCACCACACCAGCAGCACCGCCGCCAGCACGCCGACCGTGACGACGAGGGACACCCAGCCCAGCACCGTGCACCAGGCCCACAAACCCAGCAGCACCAGGCAGGTACGCCAGTGCCCGACGAGTTGCCGAACAATCCAGCCGACCGCCCGCAGCAGGCCCCACAGCGCCACACCGAGCACCGCCAACGCGGCCAGCGCCTCGAACACACTCGCCAGCACACGGCCGACCTTCGCCAGCACCCACAACACCACCGCCAGCCCGCCACCCACGGCAAGGGTGGTCATGATCTCCTGCGTGTTCATCGCAGACCACCCCACAGACCAGCAGCGGGAACCACGATCGGCAGCGACAGCATCCCCAGGCACGGGGAGCACTTCTCCTCACCCGGCAGCAGCCGAGCGAACCGTTTACATTCCGTACAGCGCGTTCGGGTGACCCCCGTTGACTCGCACTGAATGCCGTCATTTATCTTCGTCATTGTTCACTGCTCCAGTGGACAGGCGCAGAACCGGAACAGGTTGGTAGCCAAGGGCCGGTTCTGCGTTTTATAGGGACACTTTTAGCCACGCAGGGACGTGTTTATCCGCCACACGTCCCCACGTGTGTTTATCTGAAACAATTGCCTTTTCAGGAAGCTAAGAAGCCGCTCCACGCCCTCGAAGATGAACACCCTCAGCCAGCAGTACCCGGCGGGCTTGGCCGTAGCTCATGCCGTACATGGCGGCCACTTGGTGGATCGTCCGGCCGTCGCTATAGGCGTTGACCATGCCTGCTGGTGTCGCGGGTAGCCGGGGGCCGCGAGGCCGAATCTCCACGTTCGCATCGATGAGCGCGGCGCGCACGGTCGAGTACCCGAGTGAATATCGAGCGGCCAGACTTTTGAACGACTCCCCTTTTGCATAGTGGGCGGCGAGCTTCGCGATCTCGTCAGGTTCAAGCGGCATCAGGTACGTTCCGCCCTTTCCTCCACGATCCGCGCCGCCAGCGCCTCAGCCTCCCCGTCCTCATGTGCAACCCAGTACCGCAGTTCGTGATGATGAAATCTGTCCATATCGGACACGACGCGATACATTTTTGCGTTGTCTCGACGCCATTTCAGCCACGCGGCGAGGCTCGCGCCAGGTTGAGGGCGAGTCGCCGCCGCAACGTGGTGTGCGTCCTTGAGTGTTTGCGGCTCATTCCTGCCCGGGGTCGTCATCACAGGCCCCGTTCCGGGCGCGGCTTTCGAGCAGCGCCGCCAGTTCGTCCGCGCAATCGCGGAGTCGGCGAAGGAAGGCCGCCCGGTCCGGCCAACCGCCCCGATGCCCGGGAGGGCGGATCGTCAGCAGGCCCGCCGTTCCCGACAGCACCAGCGCCGGGGGCGATCCCGGACCCGAACCGGTCTCCTCCACCGTCACCTCGTCCCACGGACCCATCACCCACGTCGAACTGAACGCCTCCCGCATACTCGTCACCTCCCGCCCTGCGCTCCCACACACGCGCCTGCTCCTCGAATGCCTGCGCAGCCGATCCCACGGCAGCGACCACCCACCACGGCTGATCACGGTCACCGGCCAGGGCACGCCACGCCTGCGCGACCGCCCCGCGACGCCGCCGCCATCTCCCGTGCCACATCAGGATTCGCGCCCCGCGATCGCGCATCCGCGTCCGACGCGTCCCGGTAGGCTCGGTAAGCCGCCTCCCACTCGGACACCTGCTTGTTCGGCATCACGACACCACTTCCCTGTAGAAGTCAGTGCCGTCACGCGGCCTTGGCCGAGGACTCACCCGCCGTTGACCGGGCCGCCTTCCCTCCCGAGGCCGAGCCCGCGCCACTACCCACGGCCTTAAACCCGGTAGCGCGGAACACGTAGGACAGGTACTTGTACTCACCTTGCCCGGCCACCTTGGGTTCAGCGGTCAGCCCGTCCAGCTCCACCGGGCGCATACCCGGCATCACCTCAGCCGTCGTCGGCACCGGCTGCACGTCGGCCAACAGCGTGATCTCGAACGAAGCCCGCTTCGCCTTCGTCTCACCGGGGTCGGTCGCCATGAACTTCCACTGCCGCTTCCCGGTCACCTCGTCCACCCTCTGCCTCGTCGGCCGCCCCTGCGCCCTCTCCTCACGCGACTGGTATTCGTTGTCCGGCGACACTTCGCCCACCATCACAAGACCCTGCGGAAACGCGTCATCGTGCTCAACGCTGAATCGGATGCCCTTTTCGATCGCCATGTCGTGGTGAACCTTCCCGCTTGTCGGATACGCCTTTACCGGCGTACCTACAACAATCGGCCAAATGAGTGTCCCGTCACGACACCGTCTCGGTCTCGCCTCACAGCATCTCGCACTCACCTTGTCTCGTCTTGTCTCGTCTCCCGTGCTACGTTGGCCTCATGAGCCCCGACACCACAGCTCAGGAAGCCCGGCCGATCGTCCTCAAAGTCCTGCTCAGAGGACGACACTTGCAGAGCTACCGCGCGTTCTGCCGCGAGTACGACAAGGTGGCCGAGAAGGTCGACAAGAGCCTGAGGGGCAGCTTTCCCAGCAAAGCGCAGTTCTACCGATGGCTATCCGGCGAACTCGTCGGCCTACCCTACGCCGACCACTGCCGAATCCTTGAAGCAATGCTTCCCGGCTGGCAAGCCGAGCAACTCTTCGGGCCACACGAAGGCGGAATCGAGTTTGTCCCCGAGCCGCCCCAGACAAGGACGGAAACTCCTAGTCAAGAATCTCCCCCAAGGAAGATCCACACAGAGGGGGCCCGAGCCGCCCCAGGAAACCAGGTCGGCGAAGAATTCGCCCTTGCGGTCCCCAGGGCCGAATTCGGCGATTCTACTATCGACGTCTTCTCACTACCAAACCCCCAGCCAGGTCGATTACTGGACCTGAACTGGGAAACATTCGGACTTGGGATCGAGCGACTCGGCAATCAGATCAAGAATCTCGGCAGCCGCCTCGACGTTGATATCTGCTTCGGGATCAACGAAGCAGGTTTGGTCATGGCAACTTTTCTTTCGTCTTCACGGTTTTCGCGATGCCCCATCGGCTACCTGCGATGCAACAAGGTTCGCGGCGGTATCGAGCTTGACGACGCTTCTGTTTTCCCCGAGGCCAAAGATCACCCGACTATCGTTCTCTGCGATTTCGAGGTCAAGCATTCCGACGCTATCGGATACCTCGAAAAGCAGGTTCGTGCACGCTACCCGACAGCCGACCTGTATTTTGCCGTATTCGGAGCCATGACCAAGGGCGACGATCCCCGCGCCTACAGCTTCGATGACCTTGCAGGCGTGCACAACCTGCGGAAGGCAGACTTCTCCGCTATCTTCATCGCCGCGACCATGAGCCCTCCCGGCATTGAACCTCCGCTGGAACTGCGATAGATCACGAAGGTGGCCCACTCGATGAACCACGAACCGTCAATCCCAGACTTGGCCGCACGCATCGCCGATCTGGTCAAGGGAATGATGCTCGAAATCCGGCCCCGCCTGGTGAAAGCCGCCATCACTGGCAATCGCGGAGAACACGAGAACGTTCGCCATAGTGACAACTTCCTTTCAGACTTCGATCTGTGGATGCATCGACGCTACAAGGAAGCCATCGCCGAACACCTGACGTCCTTTGTCTACGCATCAGAGGAAGCCGACCCAGAAGTGATCGGCCCAGACTCCGACCCTGATCTCTGCATTCTCGTCGATCCCTTGGATACCAGCGAACTCGCGGTACGCGGCCTCTACGGCTACACGCACATCATGGTCTATTCTCGCGCTCTCGCCAGGCCGATCGTTTCGGTGATCGGAGATATCTTCCACCATATTCAGCTCTACATCGGCGCGCGAGATGACGAAGGCATTGACCGGGCGTTCATGGTCACAGCCGACTCCACGAGGTACGCGCTCGACCAGCCCTCGCAAGCCAGCCTCGCGGAAGCCCTGGTAACCAACTACTTGATGCGCCCAGATGCACGGTTCGCTCCCCTTGCACGGCAGGAGGGTTTCCTAGCCGCTCTCAGCGCACCGTCCGCCGGGGACAAGAAGAAGGGGCGCATCGGTGTCGACTTCGGTTCAGTGAGCCTGTGCCATGTGGCCGCTGGTCTGACCGACGCCACCGTCGAGTTCGCAAAGGGGTTCGCCATCTGGGACCTTGCTCCAGGCCACTACGTGCTTCATGCCGCAGGCGGAACCGTCGTCGATCTCCAGGGCCAACCGCTCCCGCTTGACTACAGCTTCGATTCGCTCGCTGACATCACCGCAGCGATGAACCCGCGCCAAAAGTTCGTTGCCGCCGGTAACGCCAGCCTTGCCGACGAGATCGTTAAGACGCTGCGCGCGTAGCCCACCCTGACGCCCCGAGCGGTCGCCGAAGCGCAGACACGCGAGTCCTGCCGAATTTGGCTCTATGGGATCAAGGCGCCGCCGTTGGCGGCGCGCGGGTCACCACCCGTCCGGCGGGCTACGCCCAGAAGGCGGCGCCGGCCTCCCGCTCCGCTCCGGCAGGCGCCGCCGGGCGAGCCCGCCGCAGGGCAGCACCCGCAGCGCGCCGCCAACGACGACGGAGACCCAGGAGCCACACGGCCAGATCACCCGACCCACCTAGCCGACGCGCAGTGGTCACCAGGAGGTCCCTCGCTTCTCAGCGTCTAACACCGGCCCGCCCGCATCAAGGCGGGAAAGCGTGCCTTGACACGACCGAACCGGCGCTAGAGATGGCAGGGGCGAGGGAAGCGGAGCAAACAGGCACACGGGGCAGCCGGAGGCCGCCAGAGTGAGCACGGAGCAGGAAGGCGAGGCTCTCAGGCGGCACGCTCGGAGACCGCCCAGCTCATGACGGCTCGTACCCTGGGCCGGAGCCGATCTCGGTCCGGCACGGAACAGGCACGGAACAGAGGGCGTGACCAGGGCGTCATGTGACGTTGGGAAACCTTGTTTGACCTGCGCCGGAATGCCCCGGTACCGTGTTGTGTTAGCACTCTTGTCGGCTGAGTGCCAATGCACGAAGGAGCAGCAGTGCCCACCTACCAATACGCCTGCAAGGAATGCGACCACGCTTTCGAGGCCGTGCAGTCGTTCTCCGACGCGAGCCTGACCGAGTGCCCGCAGTGCTCGGGCCCGCTTCGCAAGGTCTTCAGCTCGGTCGGCGTGGTCTTCAAGGGCAGCGGTTTCTACCGCAACGATTCGCGCGACTCGAAGGCCAACACGACGTCGGCCCCGGCCAAGACCGAGACCAAGTCGGAGTCGAAGACCGAGACCAAGAGCGCCGCATCCTCCTCCACGGGTACGACGAAAACGGCCGCCGCCGCTTCCTGACGTCCCGAGTTGTCCACAGGCCCCCGGTTATCCACAGCCGGGGGTTTTCGTACTTTCCAGGGCCGCGCATCCGCCCCTAGCGTCGAGATCATCACCGATCGACGAGGGGGAATCCCGTGCTCCATCAACTGCCCGTCCTGCGAAGACTCCAAGGCAGGCCCGCCCGGCTGCTCCGCCGCTGGCTCGCCCTGTCCCTGCTGCTCGGCGGCCTGATCACGCTGTTCCTGCCCGCGTCCGCCCGCGGCACGCCCGGCACCGCGACCGTCGTCTCCGCCCGCGACCTCCCGGCGGGTTCGCTGCTGCGCGCCGGGGACGTCAAACTCGTCGACCTCCCCGATGACGTTCGTCCACAGGGCGCCACCGGGCTGCCGTCCTCCGTAGAGGGACGGATGCTCGTCGGTGCCGCGCGGGCGGGTGAACCGCTGACGGACGTCCGCCTGCTGGACGCGGGCATCCCCGGATCGGGTGATCCCGAGAATTCAACTGTCCCCGTGCGGCTCGCCGACGCCGGGGTCGCGGAGCTGCTCAGGCCGGGCCTGCGGGTCGACGTCGTCGCGGCCGCCGAAGCCGGGCGCGAGGCGTCTGTGCTGGCCAGCGCGGCCGTCGTGGCGGCGGTGGGCGAACCGGGCACCCGTGATCCGAAGGCCTCCGGCGCCGGGAGCAAGGGACCTTTGGTGCTGCTTTCCCTGCCGTCCGCGATCGCGACACGAGTCGCGGCCACCTCGCTGGAACGGTCCATAACGGTTACCCTCCGCTAGCTCGCGCCTGCCCTGTGGCGGCGGGCGCCTGCGTCCCCCCGGTATGGAGAAGGGACGGTCGGCGAACCGTCCCAGGTGAAAGAGGAGAGCGTCTTGATCAAGGGCTTCAAGGACTTCCTGATGCGCGGGAACGTCGTCGACCTGGCGGTCGCGGTGGTCATCGGCTCCGCGTTCACGGCGATCGTCACGGCCTTCACGAACGGCCTGATCAAACCGCTGATCAACGCCATCGGCGGTTCGGACGCCGCCAAGGGGCTGGGGTTCAACATCCTCAGCGCGAACGACTCGACCTTCATGGACTTCGGCGGCGTGATCAACGCGGCGATCAACTTCGTGATCGTGGCCGCCGTCGTCTACTTCGTGATCGTGCTGCCGGTCAAGCACGTCCAGGAGCGGCGCAAGCGCGGTGAAGAGGCGGGCCCCTCGGAGCCGACCGACGTCGAGCTGCTCACCGAGATCCGCGATCTGCTGCGCACGCAGCAGAACCGCGCGAGCTGAGCCCCTGGCGGATACAGCTTCGGCTCGGCCGACAGGCTGAGCGCCGGATCACCGGTCGTGATGAGGCGGCCGGTTCTCCAGGAACCACGAGTCGGAGTCCGGGGAACGCTGCCCCGGCTCTCGCTCGTCGGAGGTCGTGTCCGGCAGGACGTCGCCGAAGATCTCGTCGACCCGCCGTTTCTCCGCCGCGGACGGGCGCTTGTCTTCGTCTTCACCTGGCATGACGTCCATTTTCGCACCGGTCGCGGGGGCCGCCCGCCGGTGGGACCATCAGCGCATGAGCATCGTCGACAAAGCGAAGGGGCTGGCCGCGCAGGCCATCCACAAAGCCGAAGAGGTCGCGGGCGAGGTCCGCGAGAAGGCCGGGCCGCTGGCCGAGAAGGCGGGCGACGTGGCGGCCAAGGGTGTCTCGGCGGCGTCGGCCGGGGCGAACAAGGTCACCGGCGGCCGGTTCGAGGACAAGATCGGCCAGGTCACCGAAAAAGTGGAAGGGGTGCTGCACCACGACAAGAAGGGCGAGCCCGGGACCGATCCCGGACCCGCCCCGAAGAACTAGGCCTCTTCGAGCCCGGACAGCTCGTCGATCACGTACGGCACCAGCGACGAGAGCGTCGCCATGCCGTCGCGGACGGCAGCGCGGGAACCCGCGAGGTTGACCACCAGCGTGCTGCCGGAGACCCCGACGAGCCCGCGGGAGATGCCCGCGTCCACCGCGCCGGCGGCGAGGCCGGACGCGCGCAGTGCTTCGCCGATGCCCGGGATCGGGCGGTCGAGCACACCGGCCGTCGCGTCGGGCGTGCGGTCGCGCGGGGAGACCCCGGTGCCGCCGACGGTGATCACCAGGTCGGCACCGCCGATCACCGCGGTGTTGAGCGCGTTGCGGATCGCGGCCGTCTCGGCTTCGACCACCACGACGCCGTCGACGATGAACCCGGCCTCTTCGAGCAGCTCTGTGACCAGCGGTCCCGTGTTGTCCTCGTGTTCGCCGTGGGCGACGCGATCGTCCACGATGACCACCAGTGCGCGGCCCAGCCGTTGTGCGCTCCGTTCCATGGTCACACCGTATCCGGTTTCGGCTGATCTTCGCTTGAGCGGTACCGCGTAGTTGTGACGATTCCCTGACATGAGCCCGCGATCCGGCGCCGCCGCCCTGGATCGCCCCTAGCGTCGGAACAGTGCGAACACTGGTAACCGGCGGGGCCGGGTTCATCGGCTCCCACATCGCCGATCTGCTGTCCGGTGAAGACGAGGGCCATGAGGTCGTCCTCCTCGACAACCTCCTCAGCACCGCGCACGGTTCGCCGCACCCGCCGGGGTACACCGGCCGCCACCAATTCCTGCGCGGCGACGTCACCGACCAGGAGCTGGTCGCCGAACTGCTGGACGGCGTCGACGCGGTCTGTCATCAGGCGGCCGTCGTCGGACACGGCGTCGACCCGTCCGACGCGCCGTCGTACGCGCTGAACAACGACTACGGGACCGCGGTCCTGCTCGCCGCGATGCACCGCGCCGGAGTCCGGAAGCTGGTGCTCGCCTCGTCGATGGTCGTCTACGGCGAAGGCCGCTACGAATGCCCCCTCCACGGGATAGTGCCACCGTCGCCGCGGAAACAGTCCGATGTGGACGCCGGCCGCTTCGAGCCCGCGTGCTCGGTCTGCGGTGCCGAACTCGGCTGGCGGCTGGTTCCCGAGGACGCGCCGCTGCGGCCGCGAAGCACCTACGCGGCCACCAAGCTCGCGCAGGAACATCTGGCGGCGGCGTGGGCCCGGCAGACCGGCGGAACGGTCTGGGCCCTGCGCTACCACAACGTCTACGGGCCGCGGATGCCGCAGAACACCCCGTACGCGGGCGTCGCGTCGCTGTTCCGGTCTTCACTTCTGCGCGGCGAGGCGCCGGTAGTGCTGGAGGACGGGAACCAGCAGCGCGACTTCGTGCACGTCCACGACGTGGCGAGGGCGAACGTCCTGGCACTGCGCACCGACGGGCCCGAAGGTGACCTGACACCGTTGAACATCTGTTCCGGGCAGCCCCACACCGTCGGCGAGCTCGCCGAGGAACTGGCGAAGGCCTGTGGGGGGCCGTCTCCGAAGATCGCCGGGGGCGCCCGACCCGCCGACGTCCGGCATGTCGTCGCGGACCCGGCCCGCGCCCGGCGGCTGCTCGGCTTCACCGCGCGAACCGGTTTCGCCGAAGGTGTCGCCGGCTTCGCCACCGCTGAGCTGCGGGAACCGGCCGGTCTCTGAAACCGGGAACAGACCCGGCCCTCACCGGGTTGTCGTTCCCGGCAACGGAAATCGACTTTTTGGGGGTTTTGGTGGGCATCACCGTCGGAGACATCGAGATCGAAGCGATCGGGGACGGTCTGATCAGGCTGCCGCTCCCGTTCTTCCCCGGTCTCGACCCCGAAGCCCACCCGGACGTCTTCGACGAGGACGGCACCGTGCACGTCCCGACCGGCGCGTACCTGATCCGCGGCAACGGCCGCACGATCCTCGTCGACACCGGCCTCGGCCCGCGCGAATTCGCCTTCCCGCCGGGGATGACCCCCGCCAAGGGCGACCCCACCCCGCCGATGGGCACGGGCGGCGACCTCGCGGCCGCGCTGGACAAGGCGGGCTGCCCGGTCGGCGAGATCGACACCGTCTTCCTCACCCACCTGCACAACGACCACATCGGCTGGATCGCCCCCGAAGGCGACCTGACCTTCCCCAGCGCTCAGGTCGTCTTCGGGCAGCTCGACTGGGACGCGCTGATCGCGCCCGCCGGGACGGGCGAATGGAGCCGTGTCGGTATGGAGACCGCCAGGGGCGCGGGGCTGACCGAGGCGATCAGCGGCGACGACGTCGAGATCGCGCCCGGGATCGTGGCGCGGCACGCCCCCGGTCACACGCCCGGCCACTACGTCCTCGACATCACCGCGGACGAAGAGCGCCTGCTGCTGCTCGGCGACGTCCTGCACACCCCCGCGCAGCTGACGGACACGCGAGTGGGCTTCCTCGGCGACGTCGACCCGGAACTCGCGCTCCGCACCCGGCAGCGGTTCCTCGCGGAGGCGGAAGAGACCGGCGCGATCATCGCGCCGGCCCACTTCCCGGAGATGGGATTCCTGCGGCTCTGAGCTACTTGCCGCAGAGCACCTTGTCGGTGAGCAGCTGGTCGGCCTTGTAGTAGGCCTGCCCCAGATCGGCGTCCGAGTCGCCGTAGGTCATGGACAGCTCGAACGTCCTGCTGCCGTCGGGCGTGCTGGCCATCACCGTCCCGAAGCCGTGGAAGCCGCCCATGCCCTTGAGGACGGTGCCGCAGCTCGCTTCCTGAACGTAGACACCCAGGCCGTAGCCGCCTTTCGGGTGCGGCTTGCGCATCTCGTCGAGCAGCGGGGCCGGCAGGAGCTTTCCGCCCAGCAGCGCGGAGAAGAACGTGTGGAGGTCCTTCGTGGTCGAGATCAGCTCACCGGCGCTGGACGCCCACGACGGGTTCTGGTTCGTGATGTCGACCGTCTTCCACTGCCCGGGCTTCTCCTCGTAGCGGTAGTAGCCGTGGGCGTGCGGCCCTGGGATGCCCGGCCAGGTGCCGGGCACCACGGTGTCGCGCAGTCCGAGCGGCCGCAGGATCCGCCGCTGGATCTCGTCGCCGTAGGGGCGGCCGGCGACCTTCTCGATCACCAGCCCGGCCAGGACGTAGTTGATGTTCGTGTAGGTCCAGTCCGTGCCCGGCGCGAACAGCGGCGGCTTGGACAACCCGAACCGCACCAGTTCCTCCGGCCGGTAGGTGTGGAACCGGTTGTCCAGGAACTCCTTACCGGTCAAGGGGATTCCCGGCACGATCGTGCCGTCGGGCAGCATCGCGCCGGTGTAGTCGAACAGGCCGCTGGTGTGCTGCAACAGCATCCGCACCGTGATCCGCCGGTCGAGGCCGAACTCGGGCAGGTACCCGGCCACCGGCGCGTCCAGGCCCACCTTGCCCTCGCCCACCAGCTGCAGGACGACGGCGGACACGAAGGTCTTGGTGTTGCTTCCGATCCGGAACCGCCCGTTCGTCGGGGGCTTGGCGGCCGAGCCCAGCTCGCGCACCCCGGCGCTGCCGGTCCAGTCGCCGCGCGCGTCGTGCACCCGCAGCTGTGTCCCGGCGAAACCGGAGGCGACGATCTGCTCGGCCATCGCCCGCAGGTCCGGCCGGTCCCGTCCCTTGTCCGCGGCGGCCACGCCGGGCGTGATCCCGGCCAGCAGTGCGGCCGCCACCGCGGTGAGCCCGGCCCGTCGGAAGAATCGCTTCGCTGAAGTCGTCATGGCGGCAACGATCGCGGCCCGCGCTGACACCACGGTGACACGCCGCTGACACGGTCAGGGCATGGCGAGCGGGAGCCGGACCTCGAACCGGCAGCCGGGGCCGTCGTTGCGGACGCCGATGCGGCCGCGATGGGCTTCGACGAGGCCTTTCGCGATCGCGAGGCCGAGCCCGCCGCCGCTCGCCAGCCCGCCGCGCTCGGGGGTGCGCGCCGTCGTCCCGCGGAACGCGACGTCGAAGACCCGCCCGATCTCGTCTTCGGGGATCCCGCCGCAGCAGTCGGATACCGCGAGCAAAGCCTCGCCGCCCTCGATGCCGATCTGGACCGCGACCGTCCCGTCCGGCGGCGTGTGCCGCACGGCGTTGGACACCAGGTTGCGCACGATCCGCGCCAGTTCCGGGTCGCTGCCGGAGACGACCGGCCACACGTTCGCGTACTCGATCATCCGCACGCGTTTCTGCTCGGCGAGCGGCGCCTGCGCGGCGACGGCGTCGCTCACGACGTCGCGCAGCGGCACCGCGGCCATGGTCAGCTGCAGCGCGCCCGCGGTGATCCGCGAGAGCTCGAACAGGTCGCCGACCATGCCGGACAGCCGCGTGGTCTCACCGCTGATCCGCCGCGCGTAGCCGGTGACCTCGATCGGGTCGGCGACGACGCCGTCCGCGACGGCCTCGGCCATCGCCTGGATCCCGGCCAGCGGGCTCCGCAGGTCGTGGCTGATCCACGCGACCAGTTCGCGCCGCGACGCCTCGGCCGCGCGCTCCCGTTCCCGCGCTTCCCGTTCCCACACGCTGCGGCGCGCGATCGCGCGGCCGAGCACGAGCGCCGCCGGTACCGTCACCAGCGCGACCAGCACACAGACCAGCGTCATCGTGGTCAGCGCGGGGGTGAACATGAACCCGCTGATCCCGAGCACCGCGATCAGCGTCGCGAGCACCGGGATCAGCACGAGGATCGTCATCGTGCTGGCCAGCGAACCGCGCCGGAGCAGATACAGCGCCAGCCCGCCGAGCAGCATCACCGGCAGCGCGAACATCAGCGCGAACGGCAGGATATGCCAGGCGTGCGCCAGCATCTCGCCGAACGACTCACCGGAGCCGATCATCGCCGCACCGGGTCGTACCGGTAGCCGACGCCCCAGACGGTGGCGACGCGGACGGGTTTCGCCGGGTTCTTCTCGATCTTCTCCCGCAACCGTCTCACGTGGACGGTCACGGTGGACTGGTCGCCGAAGTCCCAGCCCCAGACCTTCTCCAGCAGATCGGCGCGGGAGAACGCCACGCCGGGATGGGTGAGGAAGAACGCGAGCAGATCGAATTCCCGGCTCGTCAGGGGAAGTTCCACGCCACCGAGGGCCGCCTGCCGCGCCGACATCTGCAACGCGAGGTCGCCGTCGGTGATCACGCGCGCCGCCGGCTCGGGCCGCGGCATCCGGGCCCGCCGCAGGACCGACGCCACGCGCAACGCGAGTTCCTTGGGGCTGAACGGTTTCGTGACGTAGTCGTCGGCGCCGAGCTGGAGCCCGGCGATGCGGTTCTCCTCCTCGCCGAGCGCGGTCAGCATCACGACCGGCACCTGGCTCACCTGCCGCAGGCGGCGGCACACCTCCAGCCCGTTGAGCCCGGGCATCATGACGTCGAGGACCACGAGATCCGGCCCGGTCGCGGAGAACAGCCGGAGCCCCTCGGTGCCGTCCCCGGCGACGTCGACTTCGAAGCCCGCGACCTCCAGGTACCGCCGGACGACGTCTCGCACGGTCTCGTCGTCGTCGACGACGAGTACGCGGCCCTGCTCTGTCATGCCATCCACCTCACCAGCTCGTCAGCACCAGATGGTTCACCACCAGCGCCGTCGCCGCCGACGCGGCGAGCCACCACCGTCGCCCCTTCGACGGCAGCAGCGCCACCGCGGGCAGCAGCCACACCTCGAACGGTAGCCAGATGCGTTCGACCTCCGCCTTCGACAGGCCGGACAGGTCCGCGAACGCGATCGCCAGTACCGCGGCCGCCACGATCAGCGTGACCGGCTCGCGGAACGACCGTTTCGGCTCGGCGAGGAATTCCGCGCCCGCCCGCCGTGTCCCGGCGATCACGGCCGGGCCGAGCGCGATCAGTACCGCCGCGATATCCGCCCACACCCAGTAGGAGTACGGACGCAGTGTCGCGATCCCCTGGTAGTAGCGCTCGACCACCAGGTGATAGCCGTCGAGCCACCAGAACCCCGCCAGCGCGAACGCCACGACGACCACGGCCACCCCGACCGTGGCGAGAAGCAGGATCCGCCACTCGCGGGTCAGCACGACGACTGCGAGCACGATCACGCCGAGCAGCACGAGACCATAGGAGAGGAAAAGCCCGAACCCGAGCAGCAGACCGCCGGGGAGCGCGAGGATCCGCCGTCGCGTGGCGAGCGCCAGCAGCGCGATCCCGGTCGCCGTGACACCCGCGAAGAGACCGTCGGCGGACACCCCGATCCAGATCGCGCCAGGGGTCAGGACGGCGAACGGCAGGACCGTCCTCGCGGCGTCCTGCCTGCCCAGCGCGGAGAGCGTCACCGGCACCGCGACCACGGCGAGACAGCCGACCAGCACGACGACCGTCGAGGCCCACGCGCCGCCCTGAAGACCGAGCCGGTCGAGCCATACGAAGACCAGCGTCGCGCCCGGCGGATGCCCGGACACGTGCGTCGTCCACGAATCCGGCTGGAAATCGAGGATGCGCGAGGAGAACTCGCCCAGCATCGTCGGGATGTCCGTGATCCCCGGGACTTCGTGCAGGTACTCGTGTTCCGTGGTGAGCCTGCCGGTGAACCCGCGCGTCCACCCGTCGATCATCGCCAGCGAGAACGTCCACGCCAGCGCGGTCACGTAGCCGAGCGCGAGCAGCGGACGCCAGCCCAGCCGGGCGGCGAGCAAGGGACCTTTGGTGACGACCAGGAGCGCGAGCACGACCGCGGCCACCGAACCCGGACCCACATGCGGCAGCCACAGCCCGAACAGCGGCGGCGCGAACGCGTAGATCACCACGCCGGAACCGGGACGGTTGTGGTGGAGGCCGACCGCGATCGCGGCGGCGACCACGAGCATCGCCAGCCCCACGGCGATCAGATCGGCCCGGCGGCCGGTGCGGGAAGGGGCGGTGACAGTGGACATCACCGGCACCATAACCGCGTTCCCGCCGCCCGGCGGCCCGGTGACGCGGTCCGTCAGAACTCGGTAAGAACTTCCCCGACGTCAGAATTCGGTAAGCAGCGCAAGGGTTTTGGTCCGTCCATCCCGGACTTAACGTGCGTTGCGTGAACGATGACCAGGTTGACGTCGTGCTCCCCTGTCTCGACGAGGCCGGTGCCCTCCCCGGGGTGCTGGCGGCCCTGCCCGGACGTTACCGGGCGATCGTGGTCGACAACGGCTCCACGGACGGCTCCGCCGAAATCGCGGCCGGGCTCGGGGCGAAGGTCGTCCACGAACCCCGGCGCGGCTACGGCGCCGCGGTGCACACGGGGCTGGAGGCGGCCACGGCGGACGTCGTGTGTTTCGCCGACGCCGACGGCTCCCTCGACCTCGCCGAACTGCCGATGCTGGTCGGCGGTCTCGCCGACGCCGATCTGACGGTCGGGCGGCGGGTGCCCAGTGGTCCCGGTGTCTGGCCGTGGCACGCGAGAGCAGGCAACGCCGTGATTTCGGCGCTCCTGCGGCACAAGGGATTGCCGGTCCGCGACATCGCGCCGCTGCGAGCCGTCCGGCGGCGGGCGCTGCTCGATCTCGACGTCACCGATCGCGCCTTCGGCTACCCGCTCGAACTGCTGATCAAGGCGAGGCGCGCGGGATGGCGGGTCACCGAGTTCGACGTGTCCTACGGCGCACGCGCCAAGGGCACGAAGTCGAAGGTCTCCGGCTCGCTGCGGGGAACGTTCCGCGCCGCGCGGGATTTCGGGCGGGTGCTGAGCCGATGACCTTCTGTCTGTTGATCGTCGCCAAGGCGCCCGTGCCCGGTTTCGCGAAGACGCGGCTGTGCCCGTCCGCGACGCCGGAGCAGGCCGCCGAGATCGCGGCCGCCTCACTGCTCGACACCCTCGAAGCCGCGCTCCTGACGCCGGACGCACGCGTGGTCGTCGCCATGACCGGCGAACTCGGCGAAGCCGTCCGCGGCACGGAAATAGCCGCAGTACTCCGGAGAACGGAGGTGATCCCCCAACGCGGGGAGGGCTTCGACCTGCGGCTCGTCAACGCCCACGCCGACGCGCCCCGTCCCGGCGAGCCGGTGCTGCAGATCGGGATGGACACCCCGCAGGTCACCCCGGCGCTCCTGGCCGAAGCCGCGGACCGGCCCGAAGATTCCGTCCTCGGGCCCGCCGAGGACGGCGGCTGGTGGGCGCTGGGACTCAAGGATCCGTCGCACGCCAAGGCTCTCGCCGGGGTGCCGATGTCGCGTGCCGACACCGGACGTCAGACCCTGCGCGCGCTGACCGGCATCGGACTCCGCCCCGGCGTCCTGCCCACACTGTCCGATGTGGACACTTTCGCCGACGCGCGCCGGGTCGCGAAGGCGGCACCGCACGGCCGGTTCGCCCGAGCGGTTGCCGAAGTCCGGTGACCGCCTTCGACCGCGGCCTGCTCGGCCACCGCTGCTGGCTGGAACTGGCGACCGGCGAACGCGTCGACCTGCCGGTCGACCGCTGGACCGCCATTCCCTGCGAAGGCGACGACGTCCTCCTCGACGCCTGTGACGGCCCGACCCTCGACGTCGGCTGCGGGCCCGGCAGGCTCACCGCCGCGCTGACCGAACGCGGCGTCGCCTCGCTCGGCGTCGACATCTCGGCCACCGCCGTGCGGCTCACCCACGACCGCGGCGCCGCCGCGCTCCACCGGGACGTGTTCGACCGGCTCCCCGGCGAGGGGCGCTGGCGCCATGTCCTGCTCGCCGACGGGAACATCGGCATCGGTGGCGATCCGCACCGTCTCCTCGCGCGGATGGCGGAACTGATCACCGACGGCGGGACGGTACTCGTCGAACTCGACCCGCCGGGTCGCGGGCTCCGCCAGGACCGGGTCCGGCTGCGCCCCGAAAACGGCGCCTGGTTCACCTGGGCGTGGGTCGGCGTCGAGGCGATCGCGGGCCTCGCCGCCCGCACCGCGTTCCGTGTCGCTTGGTCCACCAGCCACGGTCACCGCTGGTTCGCCTGCCTGGAGAAGGCATGAACACCCCTTCGGAACGGGTGACGTCCCGGATCGGGCTCGCGCTCGCCGTCACGTTCACGCTGTGCTTCGTCACCGGCCTGATCAGCCATCTCATCCAGCATCCGCCGTCGTGGTTCGGCTGGCCGAGCCGCCCGGTCTGGCTGTACCGGGTCACGCAGGGCACGCATGTGCTCTCCGGTATCGCGTCGATTCCCTTGCTGCTGGCCAAACTCTGGAGTGTCTATCCGAAACTGTTCGAGCGCCCGGTGATCCGCTCGCTGCCGCACGCGCTCGAACGCCTGTCGATCCTGGTGCTTTCCGCGGCCGCCTTCTTCGAACTCGCCACCGGCCTGTTCAACATCGCGCAGAACTACCCGTGGACGTTCTACTTCCCGCAGCTGCACTACGCGGTCGCGTGGGTGGCGATCGGTTCGATCCTGGTGCACATCGCGGTGAAACTCCCGATCGTCCGCCGTTCGGTCACCCGGAAGCCCGAACCCTCGCGGCGCGCCTTCCTCCGCACGACCTGGCTGGCCGCGGGAGTCGCCGTCGTCGCGACGGCCGGGGCCACGGTTCCGTTGCTGCGTAACGTTTCCGGCCTGTCGTGGCGCAGCGGCAAGGGGCCACAGGGCCTGCCGGTGAACCGGACCGCCGAGGCGGCGGGCGTCCTGCCTGCGGCGAAGGACCCGAACTGGCGGCTTTCGGTGGTGACGCCGAGCGGCACGAAGACCTATTCACTGGAAGAACTCCGCGCGCTGCCGAGAACTTCGGCCGAGCTGCCGATCGCGTGCGTCGAAGGATGGAGCGAGTCCGCGCGCTGGAGCGGCGTCTCCCTGCCGGAGTTGTTGCGGCACGCCGGAAGCACACCTGGCACTCCGGTCCGCGTGTTCTCGCTGGAGAAGGCCGGGCCCTACGGGATCAGTGACCTCCCGGGCGAGCACACGGCGGACGACCTCACTCTGCTGGCGCTGGAACTCAACGGTGAAGTGCTCGACGCCGACCACGGCTTCCCGTGCCGGATCATCGCCCCGAACCGGCCCGGCGTCCTGCAGACGAAATGGGTCACCCGCTTGGAGACGCTGTGAAGACGTTGCGGCTGCTGCTGTTCCTGCCCGGCCTCGCCGCGCTCGCGTGGGGCGCGGTGCTGTTCTCCGAGTACGCCTTTCCGCTGCGCCCGGACGTCTTCGGGACGCTCGGGTGGCTCGTCGGCGGACCGCTGGCGCACGACCTGCTGATCGCGCCGCTGGTCGGCGCCGTGGGATTCGCGCTGAGCAGGTTCCTCCCGGAACGCTGGAAGACGCCGGTCAAGACGGGCGCGGTGCTCAGCGGGGTGTTGACGCTGCTCGCGATCCCGTTGCTGTGGCGGCCTTTCGGCGGCGCGCGGAACCCGGGCCTGCACGACGCCGACACCGTCACCGGCCTGCTCGTCACCCTGGCGGCCGTCTGGCTCGGCGTGCTCGTCGCCGCGCTTGCCCGGCGGAAGGCGCACTAGTGAGGTCCTGGTGGGTTGCCCGCTCCGGGCCGCCCAGCGACCGTGTTGCGAAAGCCACTTTCGCAACGTTGAAGGT
>NZ_JBHVKW010000118.1:8609-25227 GCF_042797905.1 Amycolatopsis sp. NPDC057786 | reverse complement strand
CCCCCTTACTTGCGCCAGGCGCAAGTAAGGGGGCCTTCATGTACCTCAGGCGGGCAAGGGAGCGCCGGTAGCGAGGTGATCAGCTCTCGTGACTGACCGGACGACACGCGTGATCCGGAGGACGACACGCGTGACTGAATGGACGACACGACCGCGGCCGGGGTTCCGCCGCGAGTCGTCCGTCCAATCACGCGAGTCGTCCGTCCAATCACAGGTGTCGTCCGTTCAGTCACGCGAAACCGCCGCCCGCACATCGGCAGCACGCGCCTAAGCCGCCCTTTGGCTCTAACCGGCCGGTCAGGGGGCGAAGTCCCAGCGCGTGGCGCCGTGGGGTTCCGCGCTCGCCACGCCGATCGCGCGGCGCAGGGTGAGGCGGTACAGGTGCCACGGCGGCGGTCCCGCGCTGGGCGCGCTGAAGGGAGCCGTGAGCCCGTCGCCCTCCACCGTCGCGGGCCAGCCGCCCGTCCGGTAGACCGCCGCCACCCGCTCCAGCGTCGCCGGGTCGGTGACGCGGTGCGCCTCGCCCTCCATCGTGAGGTCGATTCCCCGCAGCCGCACCGAAACCGAGCACGCCGGGTTCGCGGCCAGGTTGCGGGACCGGCGGGTGCCCGGCCCACCCTTGAAGTACAGGGCGTCGTCCACCCACACGGCGCCGACGCCTGCCGAATGCGGGCGGCCGTCGGGGCGCACGGTGGTCACGAAGAAGGTCAGGTCGGCGGTCGGGGTGTCCTCGGCGAGGACGTCCCGCGCGCGGCTCCAGGGGAGTTCCGCGGCTCCGTAGCGGTCGAGGTTCTTGGTGGCGTGGGGTTTCGTCATACCCACGCGTCGAACGGGCGGGCCGCGATTCGACACCGGACGCGAAAAACCCCGCCACCGAAACGGCGACGGGGTCTTCCGTGAACCCTGGGATCAGTCCAGGTAGTCGCGCAGCACCTGCGAACGCGACGGGTGACGCAGCTTCGACATCGTCTTCGACTCGATCTGCCGGATGCGCTCACGGGTCACCCCGTACACCTGGCCGATCTCGTCGAGCGTGCGCGGCTGGCCGTCGGTGAGGCCGAACCGCAGCCGCACCACACCCGCTTCACGTTCGGACAGCGTCTGCAGCACCGACTGGAGCTGGTCCTGCAGCAGCGTGAACGACACCGCGTCGACCGCGACGACGGCCTCGGAGTCTTCGATGAAGTCACCGAGCTGCGAGTCGCCCTCGTCGCCGATGGTCTGGTCGAGCGAGATCGGCTCGCGGGCGTACTGCTGGATCTCGAGGACCTTCTCCGGGGAGATGTCCATTTCCTTCGCGAGCTCTTCGGGGGTGGGCTCGCGACCGAGGTCCTGCAGCAGTTCGCGCTGTATACGGCCGAGCTTGTTGATGACCTCGACCATGTGCACCGGGATACGGATGGTGCGGGCCTGGTCGGCCATCGCGCGGGTGATCGCCTGACGGATCCACCAGGTGGCGTACGTGGAGAACTTGTAGCCCTTGGTGTAGTCGAACTTCTCGACCGCGCGGATCAGGCCGAGGTTGCCCTCCTGGATCAGGTCCAGGAACGCCATGCCGCGGCCGGTGTAGCGCTTGGCCAGCGAGACCACGAGCCGGAGGTTCGCCTCCAGCAGGTGGTTCTTCGCCCGCTCACCGTCGCGCACGATCCACTTGAGGTCGCGCCGCATCTGAGTGACGAGCTTCTCGCCCTCCTCCTCGGCGTTGCGGACGCGCTCGGCGGCGTAGAGCCCGGCCTCGATGCGCTTGGCGAGCTCCACCTCCTCCTCGGCGTTCAGCAGGGCGACCTTGCCGATCTGCTTGAGGTACGCGCGGACCGAGTCGGCCGAAGCGGTGAGCTCGGCGTCCTTGCGGGCCTGGCGCAGCGCCTCGGACTCCTCCTCGTCCCAGACGAAGTCCGGGTTGTCGGAGGTCTTTCCGGCGTTCTTGTCGGTCGACGTGCGGCGCCCGCGGGCGGGCGTCTCTTCGACGTCCTCGTCGGACTCCGCGTCCTCTTCCGTCTCTTCGGTGACGGAAGCGTCGACGACGTCCACCTCGACCTCTTCGAGGTCCGACAGGTCCGGCGTTTCGAGGTCGGCTTCGTCGAGCTCTACCGGACCGTCTTCCGGATCGCCGTCTTCGGTCTTGGCACCCTTGGTGGTGGGTTTCTTGGCCGGAGCCTTCTTCGCCGGGGCCTTCTTCGCGCCGGCCGCCTTGGCGGCGGTCTTGCGCGCCGCGGGCTTCGCCGCGTCGGTGGCTGCCTCGTCGGCCGGCTCGCCGGCTGCGGTCGCTGTCTTCGTCCCGCTTCGGGTTGCGGTTCTTGCGGCTGCCACTTACGCCCTTTCGCAGCGGTCGATCATGACGAGCCGAGGCGTGATGGTCTCGGCTGCCTCAAACTTCGGGGAACACCCCTCGGCCTGCGGTTTCCCTCGTTCTCGTGGGTGCCGCCGCCGTGGGCCGTGTTCCATTGTAACGACGATACGTGACAGCGTCGCGGCGCGGACCACCACCCGGCGGGCGCGACACGCCGTGCGACCCGCCGAAGTGACATCCGTGGCGCGGATGTCAGCGTGCGCGCGTCAGTGCTCGATGCCCTCCGCGGCGGCCGCCGCCGCGCCGACGATGCCCGCGTTGTTCTGCAACGACGCGACGATCACCGGTGTCCGGATGTCGAGCAGCGGGACCCATTTGTGCGACTTCTTGCTGACCCCGCCACCGACGATGAACAGATCCGGCCAGATCAGGTTTTCCAGCACGGACAGATACCTGTTCACCCGTTCCGCCCATTCGGGATACGAGAGCTCCTCGTTGTCCTTCACCGACGCCGCGGCCTTCTTCTCCGCGTCGAAGCCGTCGACCTCGATGTGGCCGAACTCGGTGTTGGGCACCAGCTTCCCGTCCTGGAAGACCGCGCTGCCGATGCCGGTGCCGAAGGTCAGCAGCGCCGTGACACCGCGCCGCGCGGCCGGGTCGCCCCAGCGGATCTCGGCCATACCGGCGGCGTCCGCGTCGTTGAGCATCGCGATGTCGTCCACGCCGCGGCCGAGTCGCTTGGCGAACAGGGCGTCGGCGTCGGTGCCGATCCACGCTTGGTCGATGTTGGCCGCGGTGTGCGCGACCCCCTTCTTGACCACCGCGGGCAGGGTGACGCCCACCGGGCCGTCCCAGCCCGCCTGGCCGGTGATCTCGGCGACGACGTCCGCCACCGCCTCCGGGGTCGACGGCTTCGGCGTGTCGATACGGATCCGGTCGCCGATCAGCTGTCCTTGCGCCAAGTCGACCAGCGCGCCCTTGATCCCGCTGCCGCCGATGTCGATACCGAAACCTCGGGTCGCCTCCACCACGGACGTGGTCCCTTCTCGCACGATTCAGAAGCCTGCCTCGGAGACTTTAACCGGATGTGGTGACATGGCGGACGTGGGAGTTGACGAGACGTTGCTGAAGAGTGTCGCCGAGCGTGTCGCGGGCGAGGCCGCCGAACTGGTCCGCGAGGCCTGGACCGGGATGAACGCGGGCCGCGAGGTGCGCGTGGACACCAAATCCGCCGACACCGACGTGGTGACCGCGGTGGACCACGAGTCGGAACGGCTGGTGCGCGCCCGGCTCGCCGAACTGCGCCCGGACGACGCCGTGCTCGGCGAGGAGGGCGGCGGGATCGCAGGGGACGGGGTGACCTGGGTGGTCGACCCGATCGACGGGACGGTGAACTTCCTCTACGGGCTGCCCTGGTTCGCCGTCTCGGTGGCCGCGCAGGTCGGCGGGGTGTCGGTGGCTGGCGCCGTCGTCGAACCGGTCAGCGGGCGCCGCTGGACCGCCGCGCGCGGGCAGGGCGCGTTCCTCGACGGGCGGCGGCTGGCGGTCAACGCCCCCGCCCGGCTGGATTTGACGCTCGTCGGCACTGGATTCGCCTACAAGGTCGAACGGCGGACCAAGCAGGCCCGTTTCGTCGCCGAATTGGCGACCCGGGTGCGGGACGTGCGGCGCAACGGGGCCGCCTCGCTCGATCTGTGCGCGGTCGCGGCGGGCTGGCTGGACGCCTACGTCGAGCACGGCCTCGGGCACTGGGACTGGGCCGCGGGGGCGCTCATCGCCGCCGAGGCGGGCGCCCAGGTGTCGCTGCCGGGCGAGGACGCTGACCTCGGGCCGGACGCGACCTTCGCGGTGGCGCCGTCGATCGAAGGGCCGTTGCGTCAGGCGCTGATCGACTCGGGTGTGGGCGCTATCTGAGCCCTTGGGCAGTGCTATGAAAGGTCCTTTCCTTGCAAAATTTGCAAGGAAAGGACCTTTCATAGCACTTGGGAGAGTGTCAGCAGGGGGCTTCGCGCGCGGCCTTCAGCAGCGTCTGGTCGATCACCGGGGCACCGCCGCCCGCGGACTGCTCGCCGCCGCCGCTGCCCTGCTGCGCCTTCGACCACTTCGTGAGCTGGTCGAGGATCTGGCGGGCCTCCGCCTTCGGGCGGACGTCGCCGAGCAGGGTGCCGGTGGTGAACGTGACCGAAGCGTCCTTGCGGTTGTCCTTGACCAATTCGGCGCACGGGACCACCAGGCTCAGCGTGCGGGCCGCGGCGGCGCCGTTCTCGCCGAAGCGGATCTGGCCGCGGCACTTGGCTTCGGCGTTCTTGTAGGCCGGGTCGACGTCCGGCTCGACGATCTGGGCGAAGCCGAGTTCCTTCAGCGTGCTGGTGACGATGCCGCCCTGGCCGCGGACCTGTGATCCGTTGAGCACCTGGACGGCGACCTTGTCCGGCGGCACCGGCGCGCGGTCGTCGAGACCGTTGTGGGCCAGCGGCGTGTAGGTGACACCCTGCTGCGGGGCGGGCGGGGGATCACAGCGGACCTTGGCGTCGACGTCGGCATTGCTCGCCACGACGTTCACCCAGACGATCACCGCGCCGAGAGCCATCACCCCGATGACGATGAGCGCGGGCAGCGGCTTGCGCTTGCGATACGGCCTCGCCCCGCGGTCCCCGATGCCGTTCCCCGACGCCACCTGCCAGTCCCTTCCCCAAAGCCCGGATCCCCGGACGGTGCTTCATGTCACCATCGTCTCCGATCAGCCTATGCGTTGCGGCGAAGGTGATCGGTGCGGGCCTCCGGATAGCACCACGCGATGACCACTCCGGGCAAGCAGCCGGGCCCAAGGGGTGAGGTACCCGACGCGGGGGCAACCCATTCGGACGACAGGCGTCTTGAGAACAGGGTTCCCCCTGTTGGGTGACGTAATCGCGGCAATGTCTGACTCGTTGCAGAGCCGGTATCAGCGTGAGCTACCCTTCGCGGGCTCAGGCGGCAGTAAGAGGCGCAAAAGAGAGACCTCGCTCACTGCCCAGCCGGGCACAAACAGGGGCGCTGGGACGTTAACCAGCGGCACGAAGGACTCACGAGCCGCGCGCTCGCGGGTCCGGGCCATCTGACATCGAAAGCATCGCAGGGGTGAGGGACTAATGGCGACCGACTACGACGCTCCGCGCCGCAGCGAAGCCGACGAGCTGGCCGAAGACTCGTTGGAAGAGCTGAAGGCAAGGCGTAACGAAAACCAGTCCGGCGTCGTGGACGTCGACGAGGACGCGACCGCCGAGAACTTCGAGCTGCCGGGCGCGGACCTCTCCGGACTTTCCGGTGAGGACCTGACCGTCAAGGTCGTGCCCAAGCAGGCCGACGAGTTCACCTGCTCCGTCTGCTTCCTGGTGCACCACCGCAGCAGGCTGGCCGAGGAGAGTGGCGGACGGCTCATCTGCCGCGACTGCGCCTGAGCCTACGGGCACAGGGGACGGCGCGACAGGGGCTTCGGGGACTGAAACAGGAATAAAGGGGGCCGGCCGTGGTGGCCGGCCCCCTTTTCCACGTCTAGGACTTCTCGGCGGTCTGCCGCAGCAGCGCGGCCACCTTCTCCGGATGCCGGGTGCTGAACAGCCAGTACGGCGTCGGGTCGTCCGGGTCGGTCAGCCAGACCCGGACGACCGGGCCGACCCACCCCCGGTGCAGCACGAACGCCGCCGGATCGGCGTCGCGGCCGAGCGCCTTGCGCTTCGCTTCCTTGTCGATGACGTCGACGTCGCCGACGAACTTGAGCGGCAGATGCGCGTCGCGCAGCCACAGCTCCGGCTCGGCGCCGCCGGTCACCCGGACGCGGGACCGGCCGAGCGAGATCATCAGCGCGATCACCGCGGGGATCAGGACCACATACGGCAGCCACCCGCGCAGCCCTGGATAGCCCATGTCGATCTCCGCCGCCAGCAGCCCGCCGCCCAGAAGCGGCAACGGCCAGCCCCACCACGGGACGTAGAGCCGCTCTGAATGCTTGACGGCGCCGCCTTCGGCCGTGTTCACGCTTTCACCCACGCCTTCAGGGTAGTCTCGCCGCCCGTGTCCACCGTTCAGGTACTGCTTTCCCGGATCGATCCTTCGGTCCCCCTTCCCGCCTACGCGCGCCCCGGTGACGCGGGCGCCGACCTCGTCACCACCTCGGATCTCGTGCTCGCGCCCGGTGAACGCGGCGTGGTCGGCACGGGCGTCGCGATCGCGCTGCCGCCCGGATACGCGGGCTTCGTCCACCCGCGCTCGGGTCTCGCCGCCCGCGTCGGCCTCTCGGTCGTCAACACCCCGGGCACGATCGACTCCGGGTACCGCGGTGAGATCCGCGTCTGCCTGATCAACCATGATCTCTCCGAGAAGGTCGTGCTCACCCGCGGCGACCGGATCGCGCAACTGGTCGTGCAACGGGTCGAACAGGCCGAGTTCGTCGAGGTCGCCGAACTCGAGCCGTCCGAGCGCGGCGAGGGAGGGTATGGCTCCACGGGCGGACACGCCACACTGGGAGCCGGAGCCAGGGAAGGAACGGAGAACTAGTGGGGATTTTCGGACGCAAGCGCGCGAAGCCGAGCGGACGGCACGCCGCGCCGGAGGTCGATGAGCGTCCAGGTGCCGAGGACGACGGCGAGGAGATCGAGCCGCAGCTGTCGGAGACCTCCGACGGCCCCTTCGACCTCGCCGACGCGCCCGACGACGGCATCCCGCGGATCGACCTCGGCTCGGTGAAGGTGCCGGTGCCCGACGGTTCCCAGGTCCAGGTCGAGATGGACCCGGAGAGCGGCGGTGTCCGCGCGGTGCACGTCGTCACCGAGCAGGGCCAGATCACCGTCAGCGGCTACGCGGCGCCTCGGTCCGGCGGCCTGTGGAAGGACGTCAGCACCGAGCTCACCGAGCAGCTGCGCGCCGACGGAGCCAAGGTCTCGGTCGGCATGGGGGAGTGGGGGCTGGAGCTGTCCGCGATCGTCGGTGACGTCGCGCTGCGGTTCGTCGGGGTCGACGGTCCGCGCTGGATGCTCCGCGGCGTCATCGCCGGCCCGCAGTCGCAGGCGTCACAGGCGCCGGCCGTGCTGCGGGAGATCGTGCGGCACACCATCGTCGACCGCGGTGACGCGCCGATGCCGGTCCGCACCCCGCTCACCATCACACTGCCCGACGCCGTCGCGCAGCACATCGCCGAACAGCAGGGCTAGCGGGCTCTCAGCCAGGCCAGGACGGTCGCCCGGCCCAGGGATTCCCGGTCCGCGCCGAGGGCGGTGAGCGTCGACTCGCCGACCTCGGCGCGCGGCAGGGCCTCCGCCCAGGCGCGGGCGACCCCCACCGGATGGATCGGGTCGTCCGCGCACGCGCCGATCCCCGCGGGCACGTCGATGCCCTTCAGGTCCTCCAGAGACGGAGCGGGACGGCCCGCCGCCGTCCGCAGGCTCGCCGCCAGTCCGTCGCCGTGCCGCCGCCACGCGCGGCCGAGTTCCGCCGAAAGCCACTCCGGCACGCCGTCCGCCGAGTTCGCCAGCGCGCCGTCGACCCCGTTTTCGGCCACCAGATCCGCTGACAGCCGCGCGGCGAGCGACGCGGGTGCTCGTCCGGCCGGGCCGTTCCAGGCCGGGAGAGCGGCCAGCAGGCCGGTGCATCGCCCCGGTTCGCGCGCCGCCCACTCCGCCGACAGGTGCGCGCCGAACGAGATACCGCCGACGAGCAGCGGACCGTGCTCGGCGGCGAGCCTGTCCAGCTCTTCGAGATAGCCGTCGGCGAGCCGGTCGCCGGGAGGCGGCGGCGGGGCGATCAACCGGATGCCGAGCGCTCGCAGCGGACCGGCGAACACGGCGCGCACGAACACTTCGTCGGACCCGGTGCCGGGGAGTACTACTGCCGTCGTAGGCGGAATAGCGGAGGTCACGTTGCGATATTCCCCTAAACCCGTTCTCCTGGTCGGAGCACAGTTACGCTGGATTACGCACGGGCCGTTCAAGTCGGGGGCCCCGGAGCACAGGAGCACCGTTATGTCCGCCAAAGACGGCGGCTACTTCAGCCGGCTGGTCCGCAAGCTGACCAGCGACGTCGAGGATCTCGACGCCGACGATCTGTCCGAAAAATCCGAGGCCGGCGGAGCGCAGCGAGCCTGCGACTGCCGGTCGGGTCAAGAGGTGACGGTGCTCGGGAGACTCCGCAGCGTGGAGCTCTGCCCGACCAACGAGGCGGCGACGCTGCAGGCCGAGCTGTTCGACGGCACGCAGGGTGTGACGCTAATCTGGCTCGGACGCCGCCGGATCCCCGGGATCGAACCCGGGCGAACCATCAAGGTGCGCGGCCGGATGGCCGAACGTGATGGTCAGAAGGTGCTGTACAACCCCTATTACGAACTTCAGAGCCCTGTGAGTTGATCCCGCATCGTGACTGAACCCGTCGGCGGCGAAGAGAAGACCGAAGACAAGAAGCCGCAGCCCACCCTGTTGGAACAGATGGGCGGGCTGTCCGGACTGTTCTATTCCTCGCTGCCGGTCATCGTGTTCGTGATCGCGAACGCGATCTTCGGGCTCACGGTGGGGATCTGGGCCGCGGTGGGCAGCGCGGTGGCGATCACCGTGCTGCGGATCGTGCGCAAGGAGCCGCTGCAGCCCGCGATCTCCGGGTTCTTCGGGGTGGCGATCGCGGCGTTCATCGCCTACCGGACCGGTTCGGCCAAGGGCTTCTTCCTGTTCGGCATCTGGACGAGCCTGGTCTACTGCGGCGTCTTCGTGCTCTCGATCGTCGTCCGCTGGCCGCTCGCCGGCGTGGTGTGGAACGCGCTCAACGGCAGCGGCCACGCCTGGCGCAAGGACAAGAAGTCGCTGATCTCGTACTCGATCGCGACCGCCGCGATGGCGCTGATCTTCGGTGCCCGGTTCGTCGTGCAGCGCTGGCTGTACGACGAGGACTACACCGGCTGGCTGGCCTTCGCGAAGATCGCGATGGGCTACCCGCTGTACGCGCTCGGCCTGCTCACGGTCGTGTGGGCGGTGCGGCGGTCGGACAAGCACCTCAAGGCGCTCGCCGAAGAGGCCCCGCGCGAAGAGACCGACGAAGAGGTCGAGGCGCGCCGGCGCGCGAAGTACGCGCAGGCGCCCGCCGTCGAGAACTAATATCCCAGCGCGGTCCGGATCTCCGGTTCCACGTCCGAAGTCGCCACGAAGAGCAGCTCGTCACCCGGCTCCAGCGGGTCCTCGGGCTGCGGCACGATCACGCGGTCCCCGCGCAGGATCGTCACCAGCGCCGCGTCACGCGGCAGGTTGATCTCGCTGACCGCCTTGCCCGCCAGCGGGGTCTCCTCCGGCAGGGTGAGTTCGACGAGGTTCGCCTGGCTCTGCCGGAACGTCATCAGCCGCACCAGATCGCCGACGCTCACCGCCTCCTCGACCATCGCCGCGAGCATCCGCGGGGTCGACACGGCGACGTCGACCCCCCAGGCGTCGTTGAACAGCCACTCGTTGGCCGGGTTGTTCACCCGTGCCACCACCCGGCGCACCGCGAACTCGGTCTTCGCCAGCAGCGACACCACCAGGTTCGCCTTGTCGTCGCCGGTCGCGGCGATCACGACGTCGCACTCCTCGATCCCGGACTCCTCCAGGATCGACACCTCGCACGCGTCGCCCAGCACCCAGTCCGCCTGCTCCACGGTGTGCGGCTCGAACTGGTCGGCCTCACGTTCGATGAGCATCACCTGGTGGCGCCCGTCGATCAGCTCCGCGGCGATCGACCGGCCCACCGCGCCGGCCCCGGCAATCGCGACCCGCATCAGTTCTCCTCTTCCGGTTCGCGAGCGGCGACGGTGGTCACGTCGCTGACAGTGCCCGATTTCGCGGCGACGTACACGACGTCGTCGGCCTGGATCACAGCCTTGGTGTCGGGTAGCACCGCGGTGCCGAACCGCATCATGAACGCGACCCGCGCGCCGGTCGTGTCCTGCAGTTCGCGCACGCTGCGCCCGATCCAGCCTTCGTGCAGGGGGAGTTGCAGGAGCGCCACACTGCCGGACGGGTCCCGCCACTCCGAGGCGACGCCGTCGGGGAGGAGCGTCCGGAGGAACCGGTCGGTCGTCCACGGCACGGTCGCCACGGTCGGAATGCCCAGCCGTTCGTAGACCGCCGCGCGCTTGTGGTCGTAGATCCTGGCGACGACCTTGTCGATGCCGAAGTTCTCCCTCGCCACCCGCGCCGAGATGATGTTGGAGTTGTCGCCGCTGGACACCGCCGCGAAAGCCCCCGCGCGTTCGATCCCGGCCTCGATCAGCACCTGCCGGTCGAAGCCGACGCCGACCACCTGCTGACCGTGGAAATCACTGCCGAGCCGCCGGAACGCCTGCTGGGTCTTGTCGATGATGGCGACTTCGTGTCCCAGCCGCTCCAGCGCCGCGGCCAGGGATGCGCCGACCCGGCCGCATCCCATGATCACCACGTGCACGCACTGCCTCCTTAGTCAGCGAACGTTTCACCCGTCCGCAGGTACCCAGACACACCAGCGCCGAACCTACCTTGGGGGCCGACCGTTAGTCTTCTGCGGTGTCGAAGTTCCCGACCGTAGTGAAGAGGCTCGTCCTCGGACGTCCATTCCGGAGTGACCGCCTCTCGCATACGCTGCTGCCGAAGCGCATCGCGCTGCCGATTTTCGCGTCCGACGCGTTGTCGAGCGTCGCCTACGCGCCTGAGGAGATCTTTCTGACCCTCAGTGTCGCCGGGTTGTCCGCGTACGCGTTCGCGCCGTGGATCGGCGTCGCCGTAGCGCTCGTCATGCTGGTCGTGGTCGCGTCCTACCGGCAGAACGTGCACGCCTATCCCAGCGGCGGCGGAGACTACGAAGTCGCCAATACCAACCTCGGCGGCAAATTCGGGCTCACCGTGGCCAGCGCCCTGCTGGTCGACTACGTGCTCACCGTGGCGGTGTCGACGTCGTCCGGCGTGGCGAACATCGGTTCCGCCATTCCCTGGGTGGCGCAGCACAAGGTGATCGCCGCGGTCATCATCGTGGTCGTGCTGACCGCGCTGAATCTGCGCGGAGTGCGCGAATCGGGCAAAGCGTTCGCGATCCCGACCTACGGGTTCATCATCGGCATCCTCGGCATGGTGATCTGGGGGCTGATCGAGGCGGCCTCCGGCGCCGACATGCGGGCCGAGAGCGCGGATTTCCAACTGCACGAAGAAGCCTCTTTGACCGGTTTCGCCTTTTTCTTCCTGTTGTTGCGCACGTTCTCCTCCGGCGCGGCGGCGCTGACCGGGGTCGAGGCGATCAGCAACGGTGTCCCGGCGTTCCAGAAGCCGAAATCGAAGAACGCCGCCACCACCCTGCTGATGATGGGCGTGCTCGCGGTGACGATGCTGATCGGCATCATCACGCTGGCGATCATCACCGACGTCAAATTCGCCGAGCACCCGGAGACACAGCTCACCGGCACCCCGGCGGGCTACGAGCAGAAGACGATCGTCGCGCAGATCGCGCAGGCGGTGTTCGCCGACTTCACCCCCGCGTTCTACTACATCTCCTTCGCCACCGGCATCATCCTGCTGCTGGCCGCGAACACGGCGTTCAACGGCTTCCCGGTGCTCGGCTCGATCCTCGCGCAGGATCGCTACCTGCCGCGCCAGCTGCACACCCGGGGCGACAGGCTGGCCTTCTCCAACGGCATCCTGTTCCTGTCGGCGTTCGCGCTGGTGCTGATCATCGCCTTCGACGCCGAGGTGACGAAGCTCATCCAGCTCTACATCGTGGGAGTGTTCGTCTCCTTCACGATCAGCCAAGCCGGCATGATCCGGCATTGGAACCGGCTGCTGGCAAGGGAAACCGATCCGGTGGTGCGGCGGCGGATGCGGCGTTCGCAGACGGTCAACGCGATCGGCCTCACCATGACCGGCACCGTGCTGATCATCGTGCTGGTCACGAAGTTCCTGCTCGGCGCGTGGATCGCGATCGCGGCCATGGTGGCGATCTACATCCTGATGACCGCGATCCGGAGGCATTACGACCGGGTCGCGGAAGAATTGCGCGAGATGGACCGCAAGCCGACCGTCTTGCCTTCGCGCAACCACGCGATCGTGCTGATTTCGAAACTGCACCTGCCGACCCTGCGCGCGCTCTCCTACGCCAAGGCGGTGCGCCCGGACGTCCTCGAAGCCGTCACGGTGAACGTCGACGACGCCGAGACCCGTAAACTCGTCCAGGAATGGGACGACCACAATTTCAAGGTGCCGCTGAAGGTGATCGAATCGCCGTATCGCGAGATCACGAAACCGGTGCTCGACTACGTGAAGCGTGTCCGCGGCGACAACCCGCGCAACGTGGTGACCGTGTTCATCCCCGAGTACGTGGTCGGGCACTGGTGGGAGCAGGTCCTGCACAACCAGAGCGCGCTGCGGCTCAAGGGCAGGCTCCTGTTCCAGCCCGGCGTCATGGTGACCAGCGTGCCGTGGCAGCTCGAATCGTCCGAAAAGGCGATCAAACGCGACCGCAAGGCCCGGCCGGCGGCCGGAGATGTGCGGCGCGGATTCTCCCCGGTCGTCAAGCAACCCGAAACGAAGAAGGACAAAGCAGAATGAGTGTGGACGCGTCGACCGGCACCTGGCTCGGACGAACGATCGAGCTGGAGGTCGGCGCGGTCGCGCACGGCGGGCACTGCGTCGCGCGGGCGGAGGGGCGGGTCGTGTTCGTGCGGCACGCGCTGCCCGGCGAGCGGGTCCTGGCCTTGGTCACCGAGGACAAGGGCGGCTCGTTCTGCCGCGCCGACGCCGTCGAGGTCCTGGAGGCGTCGCCGGAACGCGTCGAGCCGCCGTGCCCGCTCGCGGCGCCGGGGGAGTGCGGCGGCTGCGACTGGCAGCACGCCACGCCCGGATACCAGCGTGAACTCAAGGCGGCGGTGGTCGCGGAGCAGCTCAAGCGGCTGGCCGGGATCGAGCGCGACGTCGTCGTCGAAGCGCTCGAGGGTGGCCCGCTGGACTGGCGCAGCCGCGTCCGGCTCGTCGCGGGCAAGGACGGCAGGGCCGGTTTCCGGGCGCACCACAGTCACCGCGTGATCCCCGTCGACGATTGCCCGATCACCGTCCCCGGCGCGCTCGACGACGTCGTTTCGCGGAAGTGGCGCCCGGGCAGCGAAATCGAGGTCACCAAGGACGGCGAGGGAAAGGTGCACCTTCGCGACCTGTCGACGGTCCACGGGAAGACCCGCTCGCGGCAGCTGGCCGGTGGGATCGCCGTGCAGCACGCCGCAGGCCGCGACTGGCGCCTGGACGCCCACGGCTTCTGGCAGGTCCACCCGGCCGCCGCGGAAACGCTCGCCGCCGTCGTCGCGGAATGGGCAGAGGCGCCGCGTGACGGCGTGGCATGGGACCTGTACGCCGGCGTCGGCCTCTTCGCGTCGGTGCTCGCCGAGCAGGTCGGCCCGCGTGGACGCGTGCTGGCCATCGAGTCCGGCCGCCGCGCCGTCGCCGACGGCGAGGAGAACCTGGTCGGCCTCCCACAGGTCCGCTGGCGCTCCGGCAAGGTCGAGCACCTGCTGGCCGACGCCCCGAAACCGGTCGACGTCGTCGTCCTCGACCCGCCGCGCAAGGGCGCGGGCAAGGCCGTCGTCGATTCCATTGTGGAGGGTTCGCCCGACCGGATCGTCTACGTGGCGTGCGACCCCGCCGCGCTGGCGCGGGACATCGCGCTGTTCGCCGGGCACGGCTACGGCCTGGTCGATCTGCGTGCCTTCGACGCTTTTCCGATGACGCACCACGTCGAATGCGTTGCGTTGCTGCAATAACGCGGTATTTGTAATCCGTCGGAATGGACTGGCTTCTTTTGGCTTGTCCTGGCGCCTTCGTGCTCGCTAACTTGAGTTTCCGATTCCGAAAACGGTAAGGGAACTCGAACTCACTCATGGATTATCTTACGTCGGTATGCGGTGATTGCGACGGTAAAGGCTGTGCCGGCTGCGACGGGCACGGCACGATCACCATCGTGGAGGACTGACGAGTGGCGGAGCCGTCAATGCTTCCTCCCGGTGTCACGGCACAGGAGATCAGTTACCGGAACGGCCGGAAACAAGTCATCTACACGGCGCCGTACCCATCCGAGGGCCCGGTGCTCGCGCGCGATCTGCTGGGCAGGCAGGCGTGGATGTTCATGTACGCGCATTTCGTCTTCACCTGGGTGGAAGGCGCGGTACAGGTGCAGGTCAGTCACGGAACCTTGAATGGACCGAAGATGCCGCTGTGGAAGGGGATCAGTATCTCCGCTTATTGGTCGGGTCCCGCACTGGCGGAATTCGGGCAGGCGTGGGCGCTGCAGCAGATGACCGGAAATCGGGGCACCCCGGCCGTTGTTTCCATTTGAGATCCGCCCGTGCGGGGCAGGCCCGGGCCGCCGCGGCGCCGGATCTACGCCGACCGGGCCTATGACCACGACAAATACCGCCGTCTTGTCCGCCACGGGAATCACCCCGGTCATCGCCCGCCGCGGCGAGCAGCACGGCTCCGGTCTCGGTGTTCACCGCTGGGCCGTCGAAGGCGCCTTCGCCCTGCTGCACTGGTTCCGCCGCCTACGCATCCGCTGGGAGGTACGCGACGACCTCCACCAAGGCTTCCTCACCCTCGGCTGCGCCATCATCTGCTGGTGCAGACTCAAAGACCACTCAATCTGTTAGGACCCCTAAGGGGCAGTGAAGAAAACCCGAAACGGCGGGCGTCTCGGCACTCGCGGTCATCCTGGCCGAATATGGGCATGCCGAGGAGCCCGTCGCCGGTGCGGTCGGCGGGCTCCTCGGGCTTGGGATCAAGTCACGACGCGGTGGAGGGTGTTGCGTCGTGGCACCTGTAGTGGGTCGAGATAGTGGGGCGGCACGAACTCCGGTATCCCGTCGGGCGCCATCCGAACCTGCCAGTCGCCGTGGTGGATGAGCCGATGGTGGAAGCCACAGAGCAGGACCAGGTTCCGCAGATCGGTGGGGCCGCCGTCCGCCCAATGCCGAATATGGTGGGCGTGACAGTGCTTCGGCGCCCGATGGCACCCAGGGAACGCACAGCCACCGTCGCGGATGTTCAGGGCCCGGCGCTGGCCGGGCGTGACGAAGCGCTTCATCCGTCCGACGTCGAGAGGCTCACCGGCGGCGCCGAGCACCACGGGGACCATCAAACAGTCGCAAGCGGCCATGCGGGCTTCGCGGGCGGTGATCTTCCCGACGAAGTCGAGGCACGCGGTCCCGAGCCCGGTCTTCAAGGCTTCGAGCCCGACGGTCACGTGCACCAGCGTGCGATAGCCGGAAGTGCCGGGTTGGTCGGGGCAGGCGATGGCGAGGTCGACGAGGTCGGCCCACGCGTCGCCTCGGCGTTGAGGCATGGTGCGGTGGTCGGCCTGGCCGAACTCGTCGACCGGCCGCTTCGCCCCGTAGGCGTCCAGCGCGGCCGCGGTGCGGGCGCCGGTCTCGGGGTCCAGGAGCCCGGACAGTTTCCAGAAGCCGTCCTTGCGGCGCTCGACGAACACCTCGCGGCGCGGCGGCTTCGGTTCTGGGTCCTTCGGCTCGTTGCCATCGGGGTCGAGGTGCGCGAGCAGGTTCGCGCCTGCTTCGGCGATCGCTTTCGGTCCGGCGTCGCGGGCGAGATCGGCGAGGATCTTCTCCGCCCCGGCTCGTTCGTCCGCGGGCACGTCGGAGGGGATTTTGCGCAGAATCTCCAGGATCAGGTCGATGTGCTGCTCACCGATCGCACCGTCGTCGGCAGCGGCGGCCGTCGCGGGCGCGAACACGGCCCCGTCGCCGCCGACGCCCCGCGCGGGGTTCAAGGCCAGGGCCCGGTCCACCATGTCTTGCGCGTCGCCTCGGGAGATCCGGGCGACGTCGGCGAGCCACGATGCCGCGCTCCCATAGCCGAACAAGTCTTCCGCGCCCCGCGACTCGACTTCCGCCAGGTACTTTCCCAACCCGGCTGAGGCCACTCTCATGACCTGCAGCAGGTGCGTTACGCCATGGGCAAGCTCCAGCTTGCCGGCGCGCCACAGTTCCTGGGGCAGTGGGGGAATGGTCGTCTCGGGCACGTCTCCATATTACCGAAAAATGTCGTGGGAATCATTTGTAATTTTAAGCAACAACAGTAATCGCATATTTGCCACTGATGGGTGATTCGGGTGGTGTGCGTCGTGACTCCCGCGATTGGTGAAGGTGGCTGAACGCTGAATGAGGCGAAGGCCTTCATCCTTACTGCAGGCGCGAGAAAGGCGCCTTCGCGAGCTGGCGCAACAGGTCGGGTCTCGTGAGTGGTGGGGGGGGGTTGAAACCCACCGACCCCAAACCCCAAAAAAAAAAAAACACATGAAGTTTTAAGTTTATAAACCCCC
>NZ_JBHVKW010000118.1:0-8599 GCF_042797905.1 Amycolatopsis sp. NPDC057786 | reverse complement strand
TAATCTTTCCTGCCGGCGCTACATTGGCGCTTTGGCGCGGGGGCGCAAGTGGTGGGGTCGGTTGTGTGTTGGGGAGTTTACCACCCGCCCCCACCACTCACGAGATCACAAGATCAGCGTTTCAGTGTAAAGGTGAAGTCCCCGGACACCTTCCCACGCAACCGCGCCCCCGAAACCACCTTCCCCTCATCGATCAGCCGCTCGACCTCGCCCCGCGTAAGACCGCACCCTTCGGCGATCAGCCGGGCGGTCCGAACGGGAATCGGTGCGGCGAAGCGAACCGAGACAGCGTGAAAGTGGCATGTGGAGCCGGTATCGAGCCGCCAGGCGCCCTCCCAATCCAGGGCGATGCGATTGCGGCGGAGCACGGCCGGATCCTGGAGTAGTTCGGCGGCGAGGCCGAGGTCGTTCTCGTGTAGCCGCTCCAGCAGTTCAGGCCGGACGGAGCGCACGGTCACCCGCTCCAGGATCGTGAGTTTCGCGGTGTCCCCGCACGCGGCACAGCGCACGAGCAGCCAGACATCGAGGAGTTTGTGGTTGGCGTTGACCCGGAATTTGCCGTTTGCCCGGAAACGTCCCGACCCGCAGGAGTGGCAACGGCGGAGGACGACAGGAAGGCAGGTGGGAACGACCACCCAGTTTTCGAGCATGGGAAGTACACCCGTTCAGTGAGAAATCCGCAGCAAAAGGAAGCGCGGCGCGCAAGGCGCGACGTGCGACGAAATCAGCGCTCGGGAGGTCTCACAGGGTGTACAACGGCAGGCCCTCGGCTCGGCGACGTGGTCCGGCAGCACGGTAATGGCCCGGCACGCCGCGTTCCACCGGTTTTCCGGGCAAGAAGAAGGCCCCCTCACCGAAGCAAGGGGGCCTTCGATACGAAGCTAGGAGCGCGCGTCCTCCTTCAGCATGTCCGCGCACTTCTCACCGATCGCCATCGTCGTGATGCACGGGTTGACCGCGACCAGGAACGGCATCGCCGAACCGTCGGCGACCCGCAGGCCCTCGACGCCCCGCACGCGCAGACGCGCGTCCAGCACGGCCATCGGGTCGCCGTCGCCGCCCATTTTCGCGGTGCACGAGGGGTGATAGACCGTGTTGTGCGTCTTGCGCAGGTAGTCCGCGATCTCGTCGTCGGTCTTGACGTCCTTGCCGGGCGCCAGTTCCGTGCCTGCCCATTCGTCCAGCGCGGGCTGCTCGGCGATCTTGCGCGCCAGTTTGATGCCGTAGGTCATCACGCGCATGTCGTGCTCGTCGGTGAAGTACCGCGGGTCCACCTTCGGCTTGTCCCGGTAGTCGCGGCTGCGAAGCCGCACGGTCCCGGTCGACCGTGACCGGGTGACGTTCGGGGTCAGGCAGAAGCCGTTCTCCGTGGTCGGATACCCCTGCCGGAGGGTGTTCATGTCGAACGGCACCGAGCCGTAGTGGAACATCAGGTCCGGCCGGTCGAGACCTTCCTCGGTGGTGGTGAAGATGCCGATCTCCCACCATTGCGTGGACTCGGTCGTCATCGGCTGCAACGCGTCCCACTGGATGACGCCTTCGGGGTGATCCTGCAGGTTTTCGCCGACGCCGGGGGAGTCGACCAGCACGTCCACCCCGACCTCGCGCAGATGCTCGGCGGGGCCGATTCCCGACAGCATCAGGAGTTTCGGCGTGTCGATCGCGCCGGAGGAGAGGATGACCTCACGTCGTGCCCGCAGAGGAACACCGTGGATCAGGTCGTCGGCCAGGTATTCCGCGCCGGTGCAGCGTTTGCCGTCGAACAGCAGCCGCCGGACGCGGGCACCGGTGATGATCTCCAGGTTCGGCCGCTTGCCGATGATCGGGTGCAGGTACGACACCGACGCGGACGACCGCGTGCCGTCCTCGCGCGCGTTGATCTGGAACCAGTTCGCCCCGTGCGTCACGGTCTTGCCCGAGTTGAACTCCGTCCTCGGGATGCCCGCCTGCTCGCAGGCCCGCAGCAGCGCGACACCGGTCGGGTCGTTCGGCGGCACCGAGCGGATCGTCACCGGACCCGAGCGGCCGTGGTGGTCGCCGGGGCCGTCGTTGGTCTCGAGACGTTTGTACAGCGGGAAAATATCCTTCGAGGACCAGCCGGGCAGGCCGAGCGACGCCCATTCGTCGAGGTCTTCCGCCGGTGCCCAGAACGCGATGCACGAGTTGTGCGACGAGCAGCCGCCGAGCACCCGCGCGCGGGCGTGGCGCAGGAACGAGTTGCCGGACTCCTGCGGCTCGACCAGGTAGTCCCAGTCGTAGCCGGATTCCAGCAGGGCCATCCACTTCGTCAGCTCCAGCACCGCCGGATCGTCCACATCGGACGGTCCGGCTTCCAGGAGTGCCACGGTGACGTCCGGGTCTTCCGAGAGTCTCGCCGCGACCACCGAACCCGCCGTCCCGCCGCCGACGACGATGTAGTCGAACTCTCCGGTCACTGTGCTGCCTCCTCGGGAAGTGCTTCCGCGGCGTGATCGGCCAGGACGCCGGTCTTGTGCCGCAGGACGAACCAGTAATACGCGAAACCGACGACCGCCACCGCGCCGACGAACAGCACGGCCCCCCATTCGAGGTACCAGTGATACGGCTCGGTCGCGTTGTAGACCTCGCGCCGCGGCCACGCCAGGTTCACCACGATCGCGCCGCCCCACAGCACGCCGAGAATGTTGACCGGCAGCCCCAGTTTGCCGAGCGAGAAGTACTTGGTGCCCTCCACCTTCGGCGGCGGCCACTGCCCGCGCAGGCGTTTGACCAGCATCGGAACGGTGACCAGCAGATACGCCAGGTAGATCATGATGATGCCGATACTGGTGATCACCGTGAAGATCTGCGGCTGCCCGACGTTGACCACCAGGATCAGCACCGCGAGCACGCCGGTGATGATCGCCGGGATCACCGGGGTCTTGGTCTTCGGCGACACCTTCGCGAGGCGCTTCCCGGCGGGCAGGTTGTTGTCGCGCGCCATCGCGAACATCATCCGGATCGCCGCCGACTGCACCGCCAGGTTGCACACGGTGATCGCGATGACGACCGCCAGCAGGAAGATCGTGCCGATCGTGCTGCCGAGGACGTCCAGAACGATGAACTGGAGCCCGCCGGTCGCGATCTCCGGGTTGTCGATGTCGCCGACGGCCATCAGCGCGAGGATCAGGATGAGGCCGCCGATGACGAACGACGCGATCAGCGCGCGCAGGATCGCCTTGGGCGCGTTCTTGCGCGGGTCGTGGGACTCCTCGCCGAGCGAGCTGGCGGTGTCGAAGCCGTACATGACGTAGGTCGACGCGAGCGAGGCGACCAGGAACGCCCCGAAATAGCCCCATGGCTGGTCGGCGCCGGTGTTGTTCGTCTGCATGACGACCTCGGGGCCTCGCGTGATGTTCACCGCGAGCGCGACGATCAGCAGGACCGCGGCGATCAGCTCGATGAACACCCCGGCGCTGTTGATCCGCGCCATCAGCTTGACGCCCCAGGCGTTCACCAGCGTCGTGAACACGATCAGCACGGTCCCCAGGATGACCGCGTTCACCGCGCTGTCACCGGAGAAGGAGAAGAACGACGAGATCTGGGGGAGGGTGATCTGGTACGCCAGCGCGACCGCGGCGATGCTGACGATCGAGGCGGTCAGCATCATCCACCCGGCCATCCAGGCGACGTGCGGGCTGCCGAGCCGTTTCGACCAGTTGTAGATCGAGCCGGCGACCGGATAGTGCGCCGCCAGTTCGGCGAACGACAGCGCGACCATCAGCTGGCCGGCGAACACCATCGGCCACGACCACCAGTACGCCGGCCCGCCGAAGCTGAAGCCGAAGTAGAACAGCTGGAACGTCCCCGTCAGGATCGAGATGTAGCTGATCCCCGCGGCGAAGGTGTGGAAATTGCCGAGCGTTCTTTCGAGTTCCTGTTTGTAGCCGAAACCGGCCAGGCCGTCGTCGGACGGATTGCTCATCGGCAATTTTCCCCTCTTCAGTTGGACGCGGGCTCCCCGGAGAACCAGCGCTGTGGAGCGGGCCGGAGGTTCTGGTAGATGTGCTTCGCCTCCGTGTACTCGGCGAGTCCGGTCGGGCCGAGTTCGCGCCCGAAGCCGGACTGCTTGTAGCCGCCCCATTCCGCCTGCGGCAGATACGGGTGGAAGTCGTTGATCCAGATCGTGCCGTGGCGGAGCCGGTTCGCGACCCGCTGCGCGCGGGAGGCGTCCGAGGTGAACACCGCGCCGGCGAGGCCGTAGTGGGTGTCGTTGGCGATGCGGACGGCGTCGTCCTCGTCGGTGAAGGTCTCGACGGTGAGCACCGGGCCGAACGATTCGTCGACGACGGCGCTGCTGCCCTGCTTCACGTTGTCGAGGATGGTCGGCAGGTAGTAGTGCCCCTTCGCGAGCTCGCGAGCGTCGGGCCGTTTGCCGCCGGTGCGCAGGACGGCGCCCTCTTCCAGCGCCACGGCGACGTAGCGTTCGATCTTTTCCAAATGGGCGGCCGAGATCAGCGGACCGGTTTCAGCCTTCGGGTCGAAAGGTCCACCCAGTCGGATCAGCTCGGCGCGCCGGACGAGTTCGTCGACGAACCTGTCGTGCCATTCCTCCTGGACGATCAGCCGCGCGCCCGCCGAGCAGACCTGCCCGGAGTGCAGGAACACCGCGGTCAGCGCGTAGTCGACGGCGGTCTCGAAGTCCGCGTCGGCGAAGACGACGTTCGGATTCTTGCCGCCCAGCTCCAGCGCGACCTTCTTGATGGTGGAGGCGGCGGACGCGGCGATGATCTTGCCGGTCGCGAGGCCGCCGGTGAACGACACGAGGTCGACGTCGGGATGCTCGGACAGCGGTGCCCCGGCCTGTGCGCCGGCGCCGAGCACCAGGTTCGCGACGCCGCCGGGCAGCCCGGCCTCGGTCAGCAGCTTCATCAGCATGATCGAGGTGTGCGGGGTCAGTTCGCTGGGCTTGAGGACGAACGTGTTACCCGCCGCGAGCGCGGGGGCGACCTTCCACATGGTCTGCAGGAGCGGGTAGTTCCACGGCGTGATCAGCCCGCAGACGCCGACGGGCTCGTGCACGATCCGGCTGAACGCGTCCGGGTTGCCGGTGTCGACCACGCGGCCGGCGTCGTTCGCGGCGAGCTTGCCGAAGTAGCGCAGGCACGCGGCGATGTCGGCCATGTCGTATTCGCTCTCGACCAGCCGTTTCCCGGTGTCGAGCGATTCGGCGCGGGCGAAGGCGGCGGCGTCCCGGTCGAGCAGGTCGGCGGCCTTCAGCAGCAGGTCACCGCGTTGCGGGGCGGGCGTCCGCGGCCATGGGCCGGTGTCGAACGCCTTCCTCGCGGCGGCGATGGCCGCTTCGGTGTCTTCACGGGTGCCTTCGGCGACTTCCGCGACCAGCGACCCGTCCGCGGGGCAGCGGATCTCCCGGCGACCACCGCCGACCGCGTCGACCCACTCGCCACCGATGAAAAAGTCCGCCATCAAGCCACTCCAACCAGGCTCCTGCTTAACCGTCGAGGAGCGATTATCGCGGCCACCCGACGTGACCGCTACTTGGCAAAAGAGACCATGTTCACACCGTCGGGTGCCGACTGGTGATTTTCTGACATGTGACCCGTGACGCGGCGGACGGAACACTCTCAGGTGCCCTCCGTAGACTGGTCGGAACGGCGGAAGAGGAACCAGGCGAGGTGGGAGAGTGACGTTGCTCGAGTCCGTGCACGGACCGGCCGACTTGAAGCGGATGAACCAGGACCAGCTCGGCGAGCTGGCCGCGGAGATCCGGGACTTCCTCGTCGAAAAGGTGCGGCTCGCCGGTGGTCACCTCGGCCCGAACCTGGGTGTGGTCGAGCTGACCATGGCGCTGCACCGGGTCTTCGACTCGCCGGACGACGCCATCGTGTGGGACGTCGGTCACCAGGCATACGTGCACAAGATCGTCACCGGTCGTCACGACGGCTTCGACAAGCTGCGCCAGCTCGGCGGCCTCACCGGCTACCCGGCCCGCTGCGAGAGCGAGCACGACCTCGTCGAGAACAGCCACGCGTCGACTGCGCTGTCCTATGTGGATGGTCTGGCGAAGGCGTTCGAACTCGGCGGGGGCGGCAGGCACGCGATCGCCGTCGTCGGCGACGGCGCGCTGACCGGCGGCATGTGCTGGGAGGCGCTCAACAACATCGCCGCGAACCCGCGCCGCCCGGTCGTCATCGTCATCAACGACAACGGCCGCTCGTACTCGCCGACCATCGGCGGCGTCGCGGACCACCTCGCGTCGCTGCGGCTCAAGCCGGGCTACGAGCGCGTGCTGGACCGAGGCAAGGAACTGCTGCGGCACACGCCCGTCGTCGGCAAGCCGATCTACGCGGCGCTGCACGCGGCGAAGGCGGGGCTCAAGGACGCGCTGAGCCCGCAGATGATGTTCTCCGACCTCGGCCTCAAGTACCTCGGGCCGGTCGACGGGCACGACCTCGTCGCGCTGGAGAAGGCGTTCCAGAGCGCCCGCGACTTCGGCGGCGCGGTCATCGTCCACGTGGTCACCGAGAAGGGGCACGGTTACGAGCCCGCGGTGACCAACCAGGCCGACCAGATGCACCAGACCGACCCGATCGACCCGGAGACCGGCCTGCCGCCGGTCAAGGGCCCGAGCTGGACCGGCGTCTTCGCCGACGAGCTGGTGAAGATCGGCGCCGACCGCGAGGACGTCGTCGCGATCACCGCGGCCATGCTGCGGTCGACCGGGCTGCACAAGTTCGCCGAGGCGTACCCGGACCGCTGGTACGACGTCGGGATCGCCGAGCAGCACGCGGTGACCTCGGCCGCCGGGCTCGCGATGGGCGGCAAGCACCCCGTCGTCGCCGTGTACTCGACCTTCCTGAACCGCGCGTTCGACCAGGTGCTGATGGACGTCGCGCTGCACCGCCAGCCGGTGACGCTGGTGCTGGACCGGGCGGGGATCACCGGGCCGGACGGGCCGAGTCACCACGGCATGTGGGACCTTTCGCTGCTCGGCATGGTGCCGGGCATGCGGGTCGCCGCTCCGCGTGACGCCGGAACGCTGCGCGAGGAACTGCGGGAGGCCGTCGCGGTCGAGGACGGGCCGACGGCGCTGCGGTTCTCCAAGGGCGGCGTGGTCGACTCGGTGCCCGCCGTGGAACGCGTCGGCACGGTGGACGTGCTGCGCAAGCCCGCCGGTGAAGCCGACGTCCTGCTCGTCGCGGTGGGCGCGTTCGCGATGCTCGGGCTCGCTGCCGCGGACCGGCTGGCCGATCAGGGCATCGGCGTGACCGTGGTGGACCCGCGCTGGGTCGTCCCGGCGCCCGCCGAGCTGGTGGCGCTGGCCGAGCAGCACAAGCTCGTCGTGACCGTCGAGGACAGCGGGCGGCACGGTGGCTTCGGCTCCGCGCTGGCCGCGCTGTTCCGCGACGCCGAATGCGACGTGCCGCTGCGCGATCTCGCGGTGCCGCAGGTGTTCCACGACCACGGTTCGCGCGAGGAGGTGCTGGCCCGCGTCGGGCTCACCGCGCAGGACGTGGCACGGCGGGTGACGGAGTGGTCGGCGAAGCTGGCGAGCCGGACGCCGGCGCCGGAGGACACTCACCGCTGACAGGCGCCTCGCCGCTGCGGCGCGAGGAAGGTGACTGTGCGGATTTCTGGTCGTTAAATCCACACGGTCCGGCGAGACAGTCACTGTCACGACCAGGTGTGTGGAGATAGGGACACTCAACGTCCCTATTTCCACACACCGCACCCTGGGGTCACGCGAGCACTAGGCCCGCCAGACGGTGCCCCGCCGCTCGTACTCCAGCACCACTTCGGTCCGCTGAGCCGCCTTCGCGCCCAAGAAGCGTTCCACGAGCCACAGCGAAACCTCGAGGCCCGCGGTGATCCCGCCACCGGTGATCAGATCCCCGTCGTCGACGACGCGCGCGTCGATCACCTTCGCGCCCTGCGCGGCCAGATCCGCCTTCGCGCCGTGGTGCGTCGTCGCGTTGCGGCCCTTCGTGAGGCCGGCGGCGGACAGCACCATGGTGCCGGTGCAGATCCCGACGGGCAATGCCCGCGACGCGGCGAGGCGCCGCAGAAAGCCCTGATCGGCGTTGAGCCGGTGCACCCCGGGCCCGTTCGGGTCGGTGTAGCCGCCGCCGGGCACCACGAGGACGTCGGCCTCGCCGGGCGACCAGGAACGCGGAACCTCGACGACGGTGCCGTAGGTGCATTTCACGGATCCGGGGCGCCCCGCGGAAGCCAGCGAGGTGACCACGGCGCCGCCGGTGAGTTTCCCGGCCAGGCCCAGAACCTCGACGGGCGCGACGAAATCCTGTTCCTCCACGCCGTCGAACATCAGGATCTGCACCCGTAGCGGGGCGGCGGCGGAAGCGGCGGGCGCGGTGGCGCCCACCAGACCGGCGGACAAGGCTGAAGCACGTAGAAACGTACGACGCTGCATACCCAGTGGTCGTGCGAAAAGCGGCTCAGGTTCCCATGATCCGGCCGACCGCGCGGACGACGAGGTCGCGGGTCGCGGTGGGGGAGGAGAATCCCGGGCGGCCAGAGGTGGGCTGAAGGCTCCCTTCGCCGCGTCTGATGCCGTGAAAGGCGCCTTCGCCACCGGTCGCGGGGGTCGTGGGTGGCGTTT
>NZ_JBHVKW010000117.1:0-25439 GCF_042797905.1 Amycolatopsis sp. NPDC057786 | reverse complement strand
CGCAGGCTGTTCGTGACCACGAAGACCGAGCTGAACGCCATCGCGGCGCCGGCGATCATCGGGTTGAGCAGCCCCGCCGCGGCCAGTGGCAGCGCAGCGACGTTGTAGGCGAAGGCCCAGAACAGGTTGCCCTTGATGGTGCGCAGGGTCCGCCGGGAGAGCCGGATCGCGTCCACCGCCGCCCGCAGGTCACCGCGGACGAGGGTGAGATCCGACGCCTCGATGGCGACGTCCGTGCCGGTGCCCATGGCCAGGCCGAGGTCGGCCTGTGCCAGCGCGGCCGCGTCGTTGACGCCGTCGCCCGCCATCGCGACCACCTTGCCCTCGGCCTGGAGCCGCTTGACCACGTCGACCTTGTCCTTGGGCAGGACCTCCGCGATCACCTCGGTGATCCCGACCTCCGCGGCCACCGCGCGGGCCACGGCCTCGTTGTCCCCGGTGAGCAGGACCGGCGTCAGCCCGAGCGCCCGCAGTTGCGTGATGGCTTCGGCCGACGTCGGTTTCACCGTGTCGGCGACGACGAGGACGGCGCGGGCCTTCCCGTCCCAGCCGACCACGATCGCGGTCCGGCCGTCCTTCTCTTCGGCGGCCTTCGCCTCGGCGAGAGCCTCCGGCAGGTGGTGCGCCCACTCCTCCAGCAGCGCGCTGCGGCCGGCCAGTACCGCCTTGCCGTCGACGATCCCTTGCACACCGAGACCTTCGACGTTGGTGAACTCCTCGACGGCGGGGAGCTCGCCCACCCGCTCCCGTGCCGCGCGAGCGATGGCCTGCGCGATCGGGTGCTCCGACGCGTTCTCCAGCGCGCCCGCCAAGCGCAGCGTCGTCTCCTCGTCGACGCCGTCGGCGACGTGGACGGCCACCAGCGACATCTGCCCGGTGGTCACGGTGCCGGTCTTGTCGAGGACGACCGTGTCGACCGATCGGGTGGACTCCAGCACCTCCGGGCCCTTGATCAGGATCCCGAGCTGCGCGCCCCGTCCGGTGCCCACGAGCAGCGCGGTCGGCGTCGCCAGCCCCAGCGCGCAGGGGCAGGCGATGATCAGCACGGCGACCGCCGCGGTGAACGCCGCCGCGACCGAACCACCGGCCCCGAGCCAGAACATCAGCGTGCCGACGGCGAGCGCGATCACGATCGGCACGAACACACCCGACACGCGGTCGGCCAGCCGCTGGACCTGCGCCTTGCCGGTCTGCGCGTCTTCGACGAGCTTCGCCATCTGCGCCAGCTGCGTGTCCGCGCCGACCCGGGTCGCACGGACGACGAGCCTGCCGCCCGCGTTGACCGTCGCGCCGACCACGGCGTCGCCGGGCCCGACCTCGACGGGGACGCTCTCGCCGGTCAGCATGCTCGCGTCGACGGCGGAGCTGCCTTCGGTGATCACGCCATCGGTGGCGATCTTCTCCCCCGGCCGCACGACGAACAGGTCGCCGACAGTCAGCTGATCGACCGGGATCCGCTCTTCCTTGCCGTTCCGCAGGACGGCGACCTCCTTCGCCCCGAGCTCCAGCAGCGCTCGCAGCGCGGCTCCGGCCCGGCGCTTGGACCGCGCCTCGAAGTACCGGCCGGCGAGGATGAACGTCGTCACCCCGGCCGCGACCTCGAGATAGATGTTGCCGTCACCGGCCATCCGCTCCACGGTCAGCTCGAAGGCGTGCGTCATCCCCGGCGTTCCCGCGCTGCCGAACAGCAACGCGTACAGCGACCACAGGAACGCCGCCAGCGTGCCCATCGAGATCAGCGTGTCCATGGTGGCGGCGCCGTGGCGCAGGTTCGCCCACGCCGCCTTGTGGAACGGCCACGCCGCCCACACCAGCACCGGCGCGGCCAGCGTCAGCGAGATCCACTGCCAGTAGGTGAACTGGAACGCGGGCACCATCGCCAGCAGGATCACCGGCACCGACAGCACCGTGGAACCGATCAGCCGCTGCCGCAGCGGGGCGATCGGGTCGGCCTCTTCGGCCGGCCCGTCCGCCTGCTCCTGCTTCGGTGGAGCGGGCAGCGCGGCCGCGTATCCGGCCGCCTCCACCTGCTCGATCAGCCGCTGGGGTTCGATGTCCCCGCTGTAGGTGACCTTCGCCTTCTCGGTCGCGTAATTGACCGTGGCGGTGACGCCGTCCAGCTTGTTCAGCTTCTTCTCGATGCGCATCGCGCACGACGCGCAGGTCATCCCGGTGATCGCGAGTTCGACCTCAGCCGTGGTGGCCTGGTCCAGATCGGAAGTCATCGTGGTCGCTCCTTTCCGGCTCGCGGTCAGCCGTGTCCGCCGTGTCCGTCGTCGGCCGCCGGGGGTGGGGTTTGGGTCTGGGTCTTCGAAGGGGCCGGGGCGGGTGTGCCCGTGGTGGCGACGGTGAACTCCGCGGTGCGGACCTTGCCCTGGTGCTGGAAGTCCAGGAACAGCCGGTAAGTGCCGTTCGACGGGACTTCGGCGAAGAAGGTCACCGTGGGGCCGGGCTTCGTGCGGCCGTCACCGGGCTCGCCGTCCGGGTGGACGTGCAGGTAGGCGAGGTCGCCGCCGCGCAACGCCACCAAGTGCCCGTAAGCGCCCAGGTACGGCTGCAGATCGGTCACCTCGCGGCCGTCCTTGGTCACCGTCAAGGTCACCTTCGACGACTTGCCCGGCGTCAGGTCGCCGTCCAGGCGGACCTGGTAGCCGTCGACGTCCGCGACGCGCGACGGCTGGTACTCGGCGGGTTGGAAATCTCCGGCGGTGGCGATGTCGACACCGAGTGTCGAGGCCGAGCCGCCCGTCGGCTTGAAATCGGCGAAGACGCGGTAGCTGCCGGCCTGGGGAAGGGCCAGCGGGACACTCCACACGCCGTCGGGGCCGAGTTCGGGATGCACGTGCTGGAAACCGGCCGTGTCACGGCGGACGACGATGAGGTGCATCCGCTTCTCGTGTTCGACGTCGTAAACGGTGACGGGCTTGCCGTCCGGGCCGAGAATCCTGAAGGAGAAGGGTTGGGTCGTGCCCGCGGTGAGCGTCGTGGTGGTGGGCGTGAGGGTGTAGCCGCCCCTGGACGACGCGAGCCCGCCGGGCTCGTCGGTCGGCGCCGCCTCCGCGACGGTGCCGCTGTGAGCGTCCCCATGCCCGGCGTCCTCGCCACCGGGCAGGCCGGCCGCGCCGGCGAAAGGACCGACAGCGGTGCCTGCGACCCAGGCGCCACCGGCGACCAGGGCAAGCGCCACACCGTAGGCGGAGAGCTTCGCAACTGTGTTCATCTCGAGTCCCTTGTGCGGGCGGTGCCCGCGATCGGGAGCGAACCGCGAATCAGGCGGTCAGCTCGTATCCGGCTTCTTCGACGGCCGCACGGACATCCGCGACCTCGGGTTCCTGGGAGCTGGTCACGGTCACCGCGCCGGTGGGCAGATCCACCAGGACGCCGGTGACGCCCGCGATCTTGCCGACCTCTTCGGTGACCGACCGGACGCAGTGGTCGCAGGTCATACCGGTGACGGTGTAGGTGGTCTCGCTCATCGTTCTTCTCCTCCGGATTCGTCGCGTGGTTTCAGGAACGGACGAGGCGGGCGATGACGTCGCTCGCCTCTTTGATCTTTTCGTCGGCTTCGGTGCCGCCCTTGGCGATGGCGTCGGACACGCAGTGCCTGAGGTGTTCGTCCATCAGCCCCAGTGACACCGACTGCAACGCCTTCGTGGCCGCGGACACCTGCGTGAGGATGTCGATGCAGTACTTGTCCTCTTCGACCATTCGGTGCAGCCCCCGGATCTGACCCTCGATCCGCCGCAGCCGGGTCAGGTATTCGTCCTTGCCTTGCGTGTATCCGTGCATCTCGACCTCCTGACGACGACTCTACATACCCTAGGGGGGTAGGGCAACTGGCATACCCCCGTGACGTATGCCACGCCGGCGTCGCCTTCCGGAAACCTCGAACCCTGCCTGCGCGCGCGGCTCCCGACCGGGCATGATCGGGACGTACGCGGAATCCCGACTCGAGGAGTGACCGTGGTCGATCACGACGCCGACAAGGCGAGCCAGCTCAAACGTCTACGACGCGTCGAGGGGCAGATCCGGGGCCTGCAGAAGATGGTCGAAGAGGACAAGTACTGCATCGACGTCCTGACCCAGGTGTCCGCGGCGACCCGCGCCCTGCGGTCGTTCTCCCTCGAACTCCTCGAGCGGCACATGGCGGGCTGCGTCATGGAAGCCGCCGCGAAAGGCGGCACCGAGGCGGACCGGAAGATCCGCGAAGCCTCCGAAGCGATCGCACGCCTGGTGCGCTCCTGACCCCTTCGACACAACGAGCGGGCGGGTGACCTCACGTCACCCGCCCGCTTCTCATTCCGCCCTGGTCGCCGTGAACCCGGTCCGGACATGGGCGCCGTCGCAGAACGGCTTGTTCGCCGAATGCCCGCACCGGCACAGCAGGTGGGTGCGTCCGGTCAGTTCGTATTCCCCGCCGTCGTGGTCGACCAGCCGGACGGGCCCTTTCACCTGATACGGCCCGTTGTTCACGACCTTGATGACGACAGGCGGTTCAGTTCCGGTCTCCTCGGCCATCGACGTCAGCCGACCACCTCGTAGCCCGCCTCCTTGACCGCGGATCGCACCAGCTGCGCGTCGACCGGCCCCTCGCTCACGACGGTCACTTCGCCGGTCGCGATATCCGCGTCCACCTCACTGACCCCGGCGACACCGTTCACCGCCGCCGTCACCTTGTTCATGCAACCCGAGCAGGTCATGCCCTTGACCGCGTACACGGTGGTGTCCATCAGCTCTCGCCCTTCGGTTCGACAACTAGTTTCGCGACGATTCCTTCGCCGTCGCGACTCCACACTAACATTACCCCCGTAGGGTATGTAAAGAAGCTGTCGTCCTTGTCCTGCAACGGAGTCATGGCTGGACGGCATCATCGGCTGGCGCCACGTGCCCGACGACGCACGCCGCCGGCGGGTCGAGGTCGAGCATCTCGGTCCGGAGCCGCTTGAACCCGGCCTCGGCAAGCTGACTCGCCAGCTCGTGAGCGGCGGCCGCCGAAGTGGCCGCGGTGGCACCGGGACAACGAGGTTGCGAGACCAGGGCTATGCCAACTGTCCACAAGGGACACTTTCGCAGGTCGAGGTGCCCGATTCGGGCACTTGCGCATCTTCTCGCAAGGGCCGAAGGCTCCCATCACCGCATTGGATGCGACGAAGGGAGCCTTCACCTCCGCCGCCCCACGAGCACGACACGTTTGACTTACCCCTCAATAACGAAGGGTGTCTTAGGTGCCTACCTGGTCACGGCCGAGGTTGCGAAAGCCACTTTCGCAATGTTGAAGGTTGCGAAAGTGGCTTTCACAACGCCCGGCGGGTCAGGTCTCGTAGCCGAGCGGACGACACGAACACGGCCGGGGCGTCGCGAGACTCAGCCGAGCGTGCACCGCTCGCCGCCGACCGTGAACTGCGTCGGCGATCGGTGGGCGCCGGTGTTGTCCGCGTTGAAACCGACGGTCACCGACGCCCCTGGCTCGACACGAGCGTTCCAAGGAACGTTGTCCGCCTGAACGGCCGAATCCTTCTGCGTCCACTTGGCACTCCATCCGTGCGTGACCCGTTCCGCACCACCGAAGGCGAAGGCCACGGTCCAGCCGTTCCACGCGGCCGTGCCGGTGTTCTTCACGGTGAGCTCCGCGGTCAGGCCGGTCTGCCACGTCGACGCCCGGTACGTCACCTGGCAGCCGGCCGCGGTCGCCGGCGGCGGGACGCGTTCCGCCACCCAGTTCGACAGCCACGCGAACGCCGAGTTCCAGTTGACCGTCACCTCGTTCAGCGAATACGCCTCGATGTGATCGACCCAGCACCGCTGCGGCGCGCAGCCGGGCAGCAGACGTTGCGCGACCGGATCCTGCAACGCGCTGTTGGGCCCGCCCGACAGCGCGCCGGGTGGCGCGGTCGGCAGCGACGGATCCGCTTGGTTCGCCCAGTGCCGGTGGTGGACGTTGCGCACCGGCCGGTCGCCCCACCCGGAGACATAGGAGAAGCCGACCGGGTTGCGGCCCAGCAGATAGTCCATCGTGGCGAACGCGCCGTCCCGGTACTTCACCGCTCGGGTCAGGTCGTGAGCGAGGCCCAGCACCATGCCGTTGTTGGCGACCAGGCCGTTCGATCCCCACTCGTAGCCGCCGTCACCGGTCCGGTACGGCGCCGGATGCCCGGCGGACGCCATGGTCGCGAGATGCGCGTCCGCGGTCGCTACGATCGCGGACCTGATCACGTCCGTGGACACCTCGCGCGGAGTCAGCACCAGGGAAACGTCACCGAGCGCGCCTGTGGCACCCCAGTCGAATCCCCGTTGGTTGAAACTCTTTCCGCCGAACAACGGTGAATCCGTCACGTCCGCGCGATACCGGCCCGTGGTCACGTACAGCTCGGCCGCGGCCCAGTAGAACTCGTCGGCCACCGTGGGATCGCTGTACGAGCCGCCGCCGGTGCCGTCGCCAGGGTCGGCGATCACGGCGGGGTGCGCCTTCGCCGCCGCGTACGCCTTCTCCGCGGCGGAAAGCGCACGGGTCGCGAAGGCGGCGTCGTAGGGCGCCCACAGCCGCGAGGCCTGCGCCGCCGCCGCCGCGAGATTCAAGGTCGCCGCCGTGCTCGGCGCGGACAGCCTGCGCGGCTGGGCATCCTCGTGCGGCAAGGTCGGGAGACCGGTCCACTGCTCGTCGTGGATCTTGTGGTGCGCCATCCCCGCCAGCGGGCGCCCGTCCGGGACCTGCATGCTCAGCAGGAATTCGAGCTCCCAGCGTGCCTCGTCGAGCACGTCCGGCACACCGTTCGAGCGTTCGGGGATGGCGAGGGTGCCGTCACCGAGCGCCGCCTTGTCCCCGAACCGCACGGCGCGCTCGTAGCTGTTCTGCAACTGCCACGCGGCGATTCCGCCGTTCACCACGTACTTGCCGTGGTCGCCCGCGTCGTACCAACCACCCCGCACGTCGAGGGTGTACCCGCAGTCCAGGCCCGCCCGGCACGGTACGTCGTCGTCCCCTTGATTCGGTGCCACGTTCGCGTGTCCGGCCGGGCGCGCGTACTCCTCCCCCACGTACCGCGCTTCGATCGGCGTGCCGCTGCGCTGATGGTAGAAGAACGCGAGCGAGTCGTACCGCAACCCGGTCATGACGGTCGCGGAGATAGCGAATGGCGGGCTCACGGCGTCTCCGACGACGAGCCGGTAACCGCTGCCCTGCCGTTCATAGGCGGAGAAATCGATGAGATGGATGTTTTCGTCGGACGCCGCGTCGTGGCCCTTCGGGGTGGTCCGGCCGGTGGCGACGGGCGCCCCCGCACCGTCCCGCAGTGTCCAGGGCAACGGGGTGGCCGAGCCGGTCGCGAGGCTCGCCTGTTTGGGCAGGCCGGGCACGTAACCGACCTGGTTCACCCGCAGCGGACCGGCCGGTTCCACGCCCGGCGGCGGTAGCACGCCACCGACGAGCGACACATTGTCGACACAGACGGTGTTGTCGAACGACTGTCCGCCGAACCAGAACGCGAACTGCCCGTTGCCCGCCGCCGGGAAGTCCAAAGTGGACTCAAAGGTCAGCGTGAAGGTCTGCTTGACAGGCGTGACGGTCACGTCGGTGCGCGCGATCTGCCGGTACGGATCGACGGCCTCGCCCGCGACCGCGGACAGCGGTTGCGCGACGGTCGCCCGCGCGTCGAACTTCAGCGTGTAGGACTGACCCGCCTCGTACGGCACGCCGTTCTGGCCGGACAAGGCGTCGTACCCGTTGGCCGTGCCGCCGGTGACATCGACGCAATACTCCCCGCCGGCCACCGACGCCCTGGTATTCGCACCGGCCCACCAGGGCTCGGCACCACCTGCCGAGAAGTCGCCGTTCACGATCCGCTCGTACTCGGCGGCCCCCTCCGCCGCCGAGGCCTCCGGAACGACGGCGACGGCCGCGAAAAGCGCGGAAGACAACAGCACACGCCAACCAGTGATCACCACGACGTGATCCTTTCGGAGTCCGATTTTTGGGAGCGCTCCCATAATCTAACGCGGCACGACTCGACACGGAAGCCCACTACGGGAAATCACCGATATCGAACGGCCCTCACTCGTTCGGACCTGTTCCCTCGATGTCCCGCCCGCGCTAAGGTGCCCACACTGGGAGCGCTCCCACCATTTCGGAAAGGAAGCGCCATGCGACACAGAAAGGCGATGACCGCGGTACTTGCCGTCGTCACCACGATGGTGGCCTGCCTCGTGACCGCGACACTGAACGCTCCACCGGCGTCGGCACACGGCGCGCTGATGAAACCGGGTAGCAGAACGTTCTTCTGCTGGCAGGACGGACTGACCCCGCAGGGAAACATCGTCCCGAAGAACTCGGCCTGCAAGGGAGCCGTCGGGCAGAGCGGGGACAACTCGCTCTACAACTGGTTCTCCGTGCTCCGTTCGGACGGCGCGGGCCGCACGAGAGGGTTCATCCCGGACGGGAAGCTCTGCTCCGGCGGGAACCCGAGCTTCGCGGGTTTCGATCGCACCGGGAACTGGCCGATGACGCACTTGACGGCGGGCGCGTCGTTCGGTTTCTCCTACAACGCGTGGGCCGCCCATCCTGGCTGGTTCTACCTGTACGTGACCAAAGACGGGTACGACCCGAGCCGGGAACTGCGCTGGGACGACCTTGAGGACGTTCCCTTCCTCACGGCCGATCACCCGCAGGTGATCGGTAACGTCGGCAGCGTCGACGGACGGTACGAATGGACCGGCCGGTTCCCGGCGGCCAAGTCGGGCAAGCACGTCATCTACTCGGTCTGGAAGCGATCCGACAGCGCCGAGACCTTCTACGGTTGCTCCGACGTCGTGTTCGACGGCGGCAACGGCGAAGTGACCGGTGTCGGCGTCGTCGACGATCCGCCCGATCCCGGCGGGCCGCCGAACGGCGCGTGCACGGCGACGTGGGCGACGACCGGCGAGTGGAACGGTGGCTACCAAGCGGAAGTGACCGTCACCAACCCGGGCACGACGACGTTGTCCGGCTGGCGGGTCGGCTGGACCGTTCCGGCGGGGCAGACGATCAACAGCGTCTGGAACGGCGCGCTCACCATGGACGGCACCGGCACCCTGGCCACCGTGGGCAACGCCGGCTGGAACGGATCACTACCGCCAGGCGGCACCCGCTCGTTCGGCCTCAGCGCCAACACGACAGGGAGCGTCGCCGCACCGGCCCTCACCTGCTCGAGTCCGTAGCGGCTGAAGGGGACTTTCCCCGCATCACATGCGGGGAAAGCGCCCTTCAGCGCACGCGGCTGCTTCAGTGGTGTCCGTGACCGTGCTCCGGGTTGGCGAACACACAGCCCGCCACGTCCGCGGGCACCTGATGGATCCGGGGATCAACGGAACCGCACCGGAAATAGTACAGCCCCAGCCTCCCGACCCCGAGAAATCCCGCGGAGATCGCGAATCCGTTGCCGAAGGCGAAGGACGGCCCATCGGCGATCTCGCCCGCCGTCATCGCGGCATGCCAGGATTCCTGAAATCTCCGCTGCTCATCACCGTCGAAGAGGAGGAGACCGACGACCGGGAATTCCGGGGACACCCGGCAGGTCGCCCATTCGTCCACATGCGGCTGAAAACGTGCGGCGATCTCCGGTCCGACGAAAGCGCGCAGCTCTCCGACCTCCCGACGGGAGATATCGGCGCAGTTCCCCGCGGTCTCGTCCATCCAGTCGACAAGATCGTCCATTGTGGTCAGTCTCGGGCCGAGCGCCTCGGCGCCGGCGGTGGCCGTCGGCGCCGGGCCCGAACAGCCCACGAGTATTCCGGCGTAGATCAACAATGTGGTGGCGAGTCGCCTCATGTCTTTCTGCTCTACCCGGAAAACCGCCGGATCACAACACTTTCCCCCGATCGCCCTTACCAATCGGACGATTCGCCGCTACTCTCATGAGAGCGCTCCCAGTAGGGCTCGATCCCGTTACTCCGGCTCGGGGCCGTTGCCTGCCCACGTGGCCCCGGGCCGGTTCCACCTCTTGAGGTTGCCGGAAATCCGCTCGCACGAGGAGGATCTGTGAGATCACGACCATTCGCGCGCCCGACGAGAGCGCGTCCTGTCACGACGTTGGCCGCCACCGCGGCCCTCGCGGCGGCGGCCACCACTGGCGTCGCACCGACGGCCGCGGCGGCCGAGGTGTCCTGCACGACGACGTACGCGATCAGCAGCGAGTGGGACACCGGCTTCGGCGCGACCGTCTCCGTTCGCAACGAGGGCGCGGACGCCATTCCCGACTGGAACCTGACCTGGACGTTCGCGGACGGGCAGCGCATCACCCAGCTGTGGAACGGCGTGCACACCCAGTCCGGCGGCGCGGTGAGCGTCCGGGGCGCGGAGTGGCAACGCGGCATCGCTCCCGGCGGGACCGTGCATTTCGGCTTCAACGCCGCCAAGAGCGGGGCCGCGAACCGTGCACCGGTCGACTTCAAGGTCAACGGCGTCGGCTGTGACGGCCCGAACGCGGGTCCGACGGTGCGGCTGACCAAGCCCGCCGACAACTCGGCCTTCGCCGCGTCCTCGCCGATCGACCTGGCGGCGACCGCCGCCGACAGCGACGGATCGGTGTCCTCGGTGGAGTTCTACGCGGGCACCACCCGGCTCGGCGCCGACACCACCGCGCCGTTCGAGTACACCTGGACCGGCGCGACGCCGGGCGAGTACTCGGTCACCGCGCGGGCGATCGACGACCTCGGCGCGACGACGGTCTCCACACCGGTCGCGGTACGCGTGCTGGCCGCTCCGGCGGTCGTCGCCACCCCGTCGACGATCCGCGTCCGGCAGGGCGGTTCGGCGAGCGTGGACGTGAAACTGGCGGTCCGGCCGGCGGGACCGGTCACCCTCGCCGTGGCACGGACGGCGGGCAGCACCGATCTCTCGGCCACCCCCGCGACGCTCACTTTCGACCAGGACGACTGGAACACGGCGAAACCGGTGACGATCGCCTCCGCCGCGAACGGCGGCGCACTCGCCTCCGCCGCGTTCGCGATCACCGGATCCGGCCTCACCTCGGCCACGCTCGACGTGGCGGAGATCGACGCGTCCGCGTCGGACTACCGGGCAGCCTTCCTCGAGCAGTACCACAAGATCAAGGACTCGGACAGCGGCTACTTCCGGAACTTCGACGGCCTGCTCGTGCCGTACCACTCGGTGGAGACGCTGCTGGTCGAGGCTCCGGACCACGGTCACCAGACCACGTCCGAGGCGTTCAGCTACTACCTGTGGCTGGAAGCCGCGTACGGCCAGCTCGAAGGGGACTGGGCTCCGTTCAACCAGGCGTGGGCGTCGATGGAGAAGTTCATCATCCCCTCGCACGCCGACCAGCCGACCAACGACAAGTACAACGCGGCGGACCCGGCGACCTACGCGCCGGAGCATCCGAGGATGGACCGGTACCCGGCGGTCCTGGACGGCAACGTCCCGGTCGGGTCCGATCCGATCGCGGGCGAACTGCGCGCCGCCTATGGCACCTCGGACGTCTACGGCATGCATTGGCTGCTGGACGTCGACAACACCTACGGGTTCGGCCGCTGTGGTGACGGCACCACCGCGCCCGCGTACATGAACAGCTACCAGCGGGGTTCCAGCGAGTCGGTGTGGGAAACCATCCCGCAGCCTTCCTGCGACACCTTCGCGCACGGCGGGCCGAACGGGTATCTCGACCTGTTCACCAAGGACGCGAGCTACGCCAAGCAGTGGAAGTACACCAACGCGCCCGACGCCGACGCCAGGGCCGTCCAGGTGGCGCACCTCGCCAACCAGTGGGCGACCGCGCAGGGCAAGGGCGCGGCCGTGGCCGACGTCGTGAAGAAGGCGTCGAAGCTGGGCGACTACCTGCGGTACGCCATGTTCGACAAGTACTTCAAGAAGATCGGCGGCTGCGTCGGCGCGAGCGCCTGCCCGGCGGGCAGTGGAAAGAACAGCTCGCACTACCTCATGTCGTGGTACTACGCGTGGGGTGGCGCCACCGACACGGCCGCGGGCTGGGCGTGGCGCATCGGTGACGGCGCGGCGCACCAGGGCTACCAGAACCCGCTCGCCGCGCACGCGCTCGCCAACGACCCGGCGCTCAAGCCGATCTCGGCGACCGGCGCGACCGACTGGGCGCAAAGCCTGGACCGCCAGCTGGAATTCCTGCAGTGGCTGCAATCCGCCGACGGCGGCATCGCGGGCGGCGCGACGAACAGCTGGGAAGGGCAGTACGCCACTCCCCCGGCGGGTTCGCCGACGTTCTACGGGATGTACTACGACCCTCAGCCCGTCTGGCACGACCCGCCGTCCAACCGGTGGTTCGGGTTCCAGGCGTGGGGTCTGGAACGGGTCGCCGCGCTGTACCAGCTGACCGGCGACGCACGGGCGAAACGCATCCTCGACAAGTGGGTGCCGTGGGCGATCGCGAACACGACGGTCGGCACCGGCGGGAACTTCCGGATCCCTTCCGACCTGGAGTGGACCGGCAAGCCGGATACGTGGAACCCGTCGTCGCCGGGCGGTAACGCGAACCTCCGGGTCCGGGTGCTGAACCACAGCCAGGACGTCGGAATCGCGGCGTCGTACGCGAAGATCCTGCTGAACTACGCCGCCAAGTCCGGAAACGCGCAAGCACGGGCGGTCGGCGAGGGCCTTCTCGACGCGATGCTCGCGCATACCGACTCGATCGGTATCGCGGTCCCGGAGACCCGTGCGGACTACAACCGGTTCGACGACGAATACGACTCGTCCACCGGCGAAGGTGTGTACGTGCCGCCGGGCTGGACCGGCGAGATGCCCAACGGCGACGCCATCGGTGCCGGGGCGGACTTCCTCTCCATCCGGTCGTTCTACCGGGACGATCCGCAGTGGCCGAAGGTGAAGTCCTATTTGGACGGTGGCCCCGCGCCGACGTTCACCTATCACCGGTTCTGGGCTCAGGCGGAGATCGCGACCGCGTTCTCGCTGCACGTGCAGCTGTTCGAATGAGCCGAGGTCCAGGTCCTGCCGGCGGCGGGGCCTGGAGCGGCGGTGGGCCGAAGGCTCCCTTCAGCGCGTCTGATGCGGTGAAGGGAGCCTTCGGCCTTCCTGTACCGCTGGCGGAGTATCCCGCCGGACGGCCGTGTCCCGCCGGACCGCCAACCGGTGCCGGTGGCGTCTCAGGCGAATTCCGGGCTCAGCACGCGGTCGAAACCGACCTCGCGCCGCCGGCCGGTCAACGTGCGGGGAAGCGTCGCGACGATCCGCGCGCTGGAGGTGCCGACCCGCAGTTCCACGTCACCGGGCTCGACGATCCGCGTGCCCGCTCGCCCGGTGTACGAGGTCAGGTCGGCGTGCAGCCCGATCTCGACCACCTCCGTCGCGCCCGGAGCGAGTTCGACCCGTTTCGCCGCGATCAACTGCTGGACCGGCCTCGCGACCTCGGCCACCGGATCGTGCAGATAGATCTGGACGACCTCCGTCGTGGCACGGTCGCCGTCGTTGCGCAGCGTCACCCGCACCTGGCAGTGTCCGTCCGTCGGCCACGACGGGCTCGCTGTCACCTCGTCCCAGGTCGCGGCGAGATAGGACAACCCGTGCCCGAACGGGAAAAGCGGTGTCGGGTCGACCGTGCTGACCTCGCTGCGCCGTCCGAGCGGCGCCGTGAGGTACGTCGAAGGCTGGGACGCCTTCTCCCCGGGGAACCCGACCGGGAGCCTGCCGGAGGGATTGATCCGTCCCTTGAGGACACCGGCGAGCGCTACCGCTCCCTCTTCACCAGGGTAGAACCCGCAGACGATCGCCGCGAGCCGGTCGGCCTGCCGTGAGAGCTCGTACGGCCGCCCGCACAGGAGGACGAGGACCACGGGAGTCCCGGTCCCCAGCAGGGCTTCCAGGAGTTCTTCCTGCCGTCCCGGCAGCTTCAGGTCCGGCGCGTCGCACCCCTCGCCCGACGTGCCGCCGCCGAACAGACCCGCGCGGTCACCGAGGACGGCGACGCAGACTTCCGCCTCCTTGGCGGCGGCGACGGCTTCGGCGATATCCGTGTCCTCACCGCCCAGCACCGGACAGCCGAGCGCGTAGGTCACCTCGTGGTCCTCGCCGAGCGCGTCGAGCACGGTCGGAACCGAAACCCCGAACGGCACCTCCGGATGATGCACGCCGACGTGCATCGGGAACGAGTAGCAGCCGAGCATCGCGCCGGGTTCGTCCGCCCGCGGCCCGACGACGGCCAGTTTGCGGGAGGGCGCGAGCGGAAGCACTCCGTCGTTCCGCAGCAGCACGATCGAACGTTCGGCGAGTTCCCGCGCCAGTGCCCGGGATTCCTGGTCGTCGAGGTCGATCTCGTCCGGTACCTCCGGCGCCCAGTCTTCGTCGAGGAGGCCGAGTTCGCATTTCTGCCGCAGCACACGTTCGAGGGCGCGGTCGACGACGGCGGTGCCGACCGCGCCCTGTTCCACCGCGGCGAGCAGTGGCTCGCCGTAGCAGTCCACGGTGGGCAGTTCCACGTCGATCCCGGCGGTGAGCGCCTGCGCCGCGGCCGCACCGCGATCGGCCGCGACACCGTGGAGTTTGTGCAGGAACGCCACGGAAAAATAGTCCGCGACCACGGTCCCGGAGAACCCGTAGGTATCGCGCAGCAGACCGGTCAGCAGCGATTCGTCCGCCGCGGCGGGGACGCCGTCGTTGTCGGTGTAGGCGTTCATCACCGACCTCGCGCCCGCGCGCAACGCCATTTCGAACGGCGGCAGCAGGACATCGGCCAGTTCCCTCGGCCCGACCGAGACCGGGGCGAGGTTGCGACCGGCCCGTGAGGCCGAGTAGCCGACGAAATGCTTGAGCGTCGCGATCACCCCGGCCGACTCCAGGCCCGCGACGTAGGCACTGCCGATCGTGCCGACCAGATACGGATCTTCGCCGATGGTCTCCTCGACCCGGCCCCAGCGCAGGTCGCGTGCGACGTCCAGCACCGGCGCGAGTCCTTGGTGGACACCCAGCCGTCGCATCGTGCCACCGATCCTCGCCCCCATGCGGTACACGAGGTCCGGGTCGAAACTCGCACCCCAGCACAGCGGCGACGGGTAGACGGTGGCCTTCCAGGCGGCGAGTCCGGTGAGCGTCTCCTCGTGGACCAGTGCCGGGATGCCGAACCGGCCGCTTCCGACGATCTCCCGCTGGGAGCGGGCCAGGCTGCGCGCGCCGATCACCGGATCGACGGGCCGGGTGCCGTACACCCTGGTCAGCTGGCCGATCCCGTGGCGTACCAGTTCGTCCCAGTCCAGTGCCGCGTCGGCGAAGTCGTGCTGGTGCGGCGCCATCTCGCCGCCGGAGTCGATGCCGACCCAGACGCCGTAGAGCTGGGCGAGCTTCTCCCGCGGGGTCATCCGGTCCATCAGCGCGCGGACACGGTCGGCGGGATCCGCCGTGGTGTCCTGCCAGGGCCGGGATGACTCACTGGGCTGGGTGGTCAAGGCCGTCCGCCCTTCGTCGTGGCTCCGAGTGCCCGCGTCGAGCGGCGCACCACGAGACCCGTGGACAGGGTGATGTGGGTTTCTCTCTCGGGTTCCCCGCTGATCAGCGAGATCAGGAGGGTGATGGCGCGGTGGCCCATTTCGCGGATGGGCTGGTCCACCGTGGTCAGCGGCGGGGTGCAGAGCGCGGATTCGGGGACGTTGTCGAAACCGACCACCGACAGGTCGTCCGGGACGGACAAGCCGAGTTCCGCGGCCGCGCCGACGGTCGCGATCGCGGAGATGTCGTTGGCGGCGAACACCGCGGTCGGCCGGTCTTCCCCGGTCAGCAGCTCGCGGGCGGACCGGGCGGAGATCTCCGGATCGTAGGCGCCGAGCCGGATCAGGTCCTCGTCGATCGGCACGCCCGCCGCGGTGAGCGCCCGCAGGTACCCGGTCTTCCGCAGCTCGGCCGATTCGAGATCCGGCCGCCCGGCGAGGAAACCGATCCGCCGGTGGCCGAGCTCCAGCAGATGCTCGGTCGCCAGCTGGGCGCCGCGCAGATTGTCGGAATCGATGGTGGGCACCGTCGAGGGGCCGGTATGCGGGTCGACCGCGACCACCGGCGTCCCGGGAACGGCCTCCAGCGAGGCCACCGGCGTGACCAGGACCGCGCCGTCGACCAGCGTGCCGGAAAGCCTTGAGAGATAACGTTTTTCCCAGCCTGACGGATCACCGGTCCGGCCGCCCGCCGAGTAGACGACGAGCTCGTAGCCGGTCCCGCGGATGGCGTCCGCCGCTCCCTTGAGCAGCTCGGTGGAGAACGGTTCGAGGTCGGCGACCAGGATCCCGATCACGTTCGTCTTGTGGTTGCGCAGGCTCTGGGCGACCAGGCTCGCCTCGTAGCCGAGTTCGTCGATCACCGCGCGGACCTTGGCCAGCGTCGCGGCGGCGACGCCGTAGCGGTCGTTGATCACTTTGGACACCGTGGCCACGGAGACGCCGGCGCGGGCCGCGACGTCACGGATAGTGACCCTCGAACTGGGCTGCATGAGCACAGACTAGCCATGTAAAACGTTATCGACAACGATTGACATCGGAATTTCAGGCGCGCAAACTCATCGCCAGTCCGGGCGCAGTCACGCCCCGTCCTACTCGGCCGAAGTCGTCAGGAGTGGACTCACCATGCTTTCGAACCGCCGAATCCCCGCCGCCGCCGCCGCGCTGGCGGCGGCCATCCCGCTCGCGCTCGCCGGTTGCTCCGGGGGCGCCGACCCCGCGGCCGAGCCCAGCGGACCGGTCACCCTGACCTGGTGGCACAACGGCACCACGGATCCACTCAAGTCGATCTGGGCCCAGGTGGTCGCGGACTACCAGAAGGCCCATCCCGAGGTGACGATCAAAGGGCAGCCGCTGCAGAACGAGGAGTTCACCACCAAGGTCCCGCTCGCCCTCCAGTCGAACGAGCCGCCGGACGTCTACCAGTCCTGGGGCGGCGGCGAGCTGGCGTCGCAGGCCACCTCGGGCAAGGTCGCGGACCTGACCGACGCGGCCAAGGACTGGCTCTCCTCGGTGGGCAAACTCGCCGAGAGCTGGCAGGTCGACGGCAAGCAGTACGGGATCCCGTGGGAGCAGCACTTCGTCGGTTTCTGGTATCGCAAGGACCTTTTCGCACAGGCGGGCGTCACGGCTCCGCCGTCCACTTTGGACGAATTCAATACCGCTGTCGCCAAGCTCAAGCAGGCGGGGATCACGCCGATCGCGGTCGGTGGCAAGGATCGCTGGCCGGACGCGTTCTATTGGAACTACTTCGCGCTGCGGGCGTGCTCGGCGGACATCCTGAAGCAGTCGGTCAAGGCGGTGAAACTCGAGGATCCGTGCTGGACCAAGGCGGGCCGTGATCTGCAGGCGTTCCTGGCGACCCAGCCGTTCCAGCCCGGCTTCACCGGCACTCCCGCCCAGCAGGGCGCGGGCAGTTCGGCCGGGCTGGTGGCCAACGGCAAGGCGGCGATGGAACTGCAGGGTGACTGGGAACCCGGCACGATGTCCTCGCTCACCGAGGACAAGGACCTCGACTCGAAGGTCGGGTGGTTCCCGTTCCCGTCGGTCCCCGGTGGCCAGGGTGATCCCGCCGCGGTGCTCGGCGGCGGTGACGGCTTCTCCTGCACCACCCGCGCGGCCAAGGCGTGCGCGGACTTCCTGCGGTACCTCGGCAGCGAACCGGTGCAGAACCAGCTCGCGGCGAAAGGCGCCGGACTGCCGATGACCGCGTCGGCGGCCAAATCCCTCAAGACGGAGTCGCTGAAGACCGTCTTCGACTACGGGCAGAAGGCCCCGTACGTGCAGATGTACTTCGACAAGGCGTTCCCGACCGCGGTGGGGGCCGCGCTCAACGACGCCGTCGCGAACTTCTTCGCCGGACAGGGCACGCCGGAAGGCATCGTCGAAGCGGTGAACAAGGCCGCGGCGGGCGACAAGTGACGGCGATGGCCACGCGGGTGCGGACGCCGGCGCGGCCGTCCGCACCCGCCGTCCGGGCGCGGACGCCGGGAGTGCGCAAGAAGCTGGAACTGACCTTCCTGATCGGGCCGGCGCTGGTGCTGTTCGCCGGGTTCGTGCTGGTCCCGATCGGGATCGCGGCGTTCTACAGCCTTTACGAGTGGAACGGTTTCGGCCCGCTCGACGATTTCGTCGGTCTCGACAACTACACCGACGCCCTGTCCGGCTCGGTGTTCCAGGGCGCCATCGGGCACAACCTGATCATCGCGGGACTGTCCCTTGTGGTCCAGCTGCCGCTGTCCATCGGGCTCGCGCTGCTGCTCAACCGGAAGCTACGTGGCCGCGCGGTGCTGCGGGCGCTGGTGTTCGCGCCCTACGTGCTGTCGGAGGCGATCACCGCGGTGATCTGGCTGCTGATGCTGCAGCCGAACGGTTTCGTGGACCAGACGCTGCGCGGTGTCGGCCTCGGCGGGCTGGTCCAGCACTGGCTCGCCGACCCGGGGATCGTGCTCTACACCCTGTTCGCGGTGATCACCTGGAAGTACATCGGCTTCGGCATCATCCTGCTGCTCGCCGGGCTCCAGGGGGTGCCCGCCGAACTGCGGGAAGCGGCCGCGCTCGACGGCGCGTCGGCCTGGCAGACCACCCGGCACGTCGTGCTGCCACTGTTGGGGCCGACCATCCGGATCTGGGTGTTCCTGTCGGTGATCGGCTCACTGCAGCTGTTCGATCTCGTGTGGATCATGACGCTCGGCGGACCCGCCAACTCGTCGGCGACCATGGCGACGTACCTGGTCGACCACGGGTTCAAACGCTACGAATTCGGTTTCGGCAGCGCGGTCGCGGTGATCCTGTTCGTGGTCTGTTTCGTGTTCGCGTTGCTGTACCAGCGGTTCGCGTTGCGCCGGGACACCGACGGCGCGCTGACCAGGATGGTGGACTGATGCGCCGCGCCGGGACACCGATCGGTTACGTCGCCGCGATCGCCGTCCTCGGGATCACCGTGGTGCCGTTGCTGTTCGTGATACTGGGCGGCTTCCGCACCACCGCGCAGATCAACGCCTCGCCCGCCGGCCTGCCCGGCCCGTGGGTCTGGGACAACTACGCGGCCATCCTCGGCTCCTCGTCGTTCTGGACCTTTCTGGGAAACAGCGCGCTGATCGCGGTGATCGCCACGACGCTGACCGTCGCGCTGGGATCGATGGCCGCGTATGCCTTGTCCCGCTACACCTTCAAGGGCCGCGAGGGTTTCTACACCTTGTTCACACTCGGCCTGTTGTTCCCGCTCGGAGTGGCGACTTTGCCGCTCTACCTGTGGCTGCGGCAGCTGGGGATGCTGGAGAGCTTCTGGGGCGTGGCGATCCCCGAAGCGGCGTTCTCGCTCCCGGTGACCATCGTGATCCTGCGGCCGTTCATGCGGGCGATCCCCGGCGAGATCGAGGACGCCGCCGTACTCGACGGCGCGAGCAGGCTCGGCTTCTTCTGGCGGATCCTGCTGCCACTGTCCGCGCCCGCGCTGACCACCGTCGCCGTGCTCGCTTTCGTGACCAGCTGGAACTTTTACCTGCTGCCCCTGCTGGTGTTCAACGACTCCGCGAACTTCACGCTGCCGCTCGGGGTGGCGACCTTCCAATCCCAGTACTCCCAGGACACCGCACGCGTACTCGCGTTCACCGCGCTGTCGATGATCCCCGCGCTCGCGTTCTTCGTCCTCGCCGAACGCCGCATCGTAGGTGGGCTGACCGGAGCCGTGAAGGGCTAGTTTCGCAACCTTCCGAGATTGGAGGAATTCATAAGTCGCACGACCTATCCTCGCTCATTCTGAGAACAGGAGTGACAATGACGCACACTGTTTCGGTAAGACGAATGACCGTCGCATTGGCCGCTTTGACCGGTGTCGTGCTTGGGAGCGCGCCATCCGCTTCGGCGGCCGGTCCGCTGAAGGACATCACGAATCGCTATGTCGGCAGCGCTGTCGCGGCGAACCACCTGGCCAACGAGGCCGACTACCGCTCGGTGCTCACCCGCGAATTCGACAACGTCACCCCGGAGAACGAGATGAAATGGGGGGTCGTCGAGGCGAACCGCGGCCAGTACAACTGGTCGGGCGCGGACGCCATCGTCGACTACGCCCAGCGGAACGGCAAATCCGTCCGCGGTCACACGCTCGTCTGGCACAGTCAGCTCCCCGGCTGGGTGAACAACCTCGCCGCCGGCGAGCTGCGATCGGTGACGCAACGGCATATAACCACCACGATGGGCCGCTATCAGGGGAAAATCCGGGCTTGGGACGTCGTGAACGAGATGTTCAACGACGACGGTACCCGTCGCTCCTCGGTGTTCCAGCAGAAACTGGGCGACGGTTACGTCGCCGACGCGTTCCGGTGGGCACGGGCGGCGGATCCGTCGGCCAAGCTGTACATCAACGACTACAACACCGAAGGCCTCAACGCGAAGAGCGATGCCCTGTACAACCTGGTGCGGACGCTGAAGCAGCAAGGCGTGCCGATCGACGGCGTCGGTTTCCAGGCGCATCTCGCGACGCAGTACGGCTTCCCCGGCGGCTATCAGGCGAATCTCGCCCGCTTCGCCGCGCTGGGCGTCGACGTCGCCATCACCGAAGCCGACGTCCGCGTGCCGATGCCGGCCGACACCACCAAGCTGAACACTCAGGCGAGCTACTTCAAGCAGCTCTGGGACGGCTGCCACGCCGTCGCGCGCTGTGTGGAGTTCACGACCTGGGGTTTCACCGATCGTCACTCGTGGGTGCCGGACACGTTCCCTGGCCAGGGCGCGGCCTGCCTGTTCGACTCGAACCTGCGGCCGAAACCGGCGTACAACCGGATCAACCCCTGAGGTAGGCGAGCCCGAACGGTGGCGGCGAAGGAACGTAACCGTCCCTTCGCCGCCTCCGGCCTTCGACTACCACGACGAACTGGCCCGCGTCTGACGCAGTCCGCTGTTGCCTTCAGGTACTCGCGCTCACGAGAGTTTCGCGGTCGTGGGAATGTCGTGAAGGGCTCCTTTGAGACGTTGGAAGTCTCAAAGGAGCCCTTCAGGACGTACGAGTTCGGACGGGTAGGGCTTAGGTACCTCCATGGATTCCGGCCACCGAGGGGCCCTTCGTCAGCTCGTCTTCGACCGCTCAGCGATCTGCCGGGCTTCGTCCCTGGTGCTTACCTGCGCTTGCCGCCCTGGTACAGCTGGAATTCCCCGAAGAATTCGTCATCGTCCCGCCTTCTCCGCCGGCTCCGGTCCGGAGCTGGAGGTGGAGCCGGCTCCGGTGACGGCCGGTCACCGAACAACTTGCGGTCGGCGTCGAGGACCTTGTCCAGCAGGCTGGTGTCACCGAGGCCGCGACGGACCACCTCGGCCTGCTGTCGCACCGCGTCCGCCCGCGCCGCGGCGATCGTGTGCATGACCGTGACCGACAGGGCCGACGGCTCGATGGTGCGCGCACGATCCCCGAAGGTGAGACGGGTGACCTCACCCGCCGCGCTCGCGGCCACCGTGACCACCCCGTCCGGTGAACTGGCGGTGCCCTCGACGGCCGTCAGTTCACCCTCCATCCGCTGGTAGGCCTCGGCGCGACGGCGGTTGTCGGCGTTCGCGTTGTCGATCGCCTCGATCCGGCCGAGCAACCGCCTGGCGTATTCGCTCATCGTGTGTGCTCCCCTTCCTCCGGGCGGATGGTCGAGACGAACTTCTGGAAGTCGCCGGCGACCTGGTCGAACTGCTCCGGGAGCGCGCTGAGCACGATGTGCAGCACCGCCCGCCGGCGCGGGTCGCGCTTGTCCCACATACCGAGGAAGACCTGCAGTTGCACGACGTCCAGGCGGCGACCGTCGAGCGTCATCGACAGCCGGACGGACTGGGTCAGCCCCGGATTCTCCGGCGATCCGGACTCCTTTCGCTTGCCCAGCCGCGCATCGGGATCCGACCGGCGCAGTGTCTCCAGCGCCTCGTCGGCGACATGCGCGAGCGGGATGTACGACTCCCGGATCTCACCGGTGATCGTGATGTTGGCGGTGAATCCCGCGCTGGCGGGCGGATGCAGCGCCACGAAGGCGCTGTCACCCGCGCCGACCTCGTTCGGCGGCGCCGACAGCCATCCCGCGGGAAGCGAGAACTCGATCGGCACCGGAAGTGTGGCTACCATGTCGTCTCCGTCTCCGTGGTCTCCCGGACGGGCATTCGGCCGATCCTAGATCCAGTCACTGACCGCACCCCAAGCGTCGCCGGCGGCGTCGGACATGTCCGAAGCGACATCGGCGACGTCGTCGGACACGTCGGCGACGGTGTCGGCGACCTCGGCCGGATCGACGGACACGTCGAAACCGGCACTGCCACCGACGCCGAGCGCGGCACCGACCGACGCGCCGATGTGGAACTTGCCGTCTTCGCCCATGCCGAACTGTCCGCTGGCCTCCGCGCCGATTCCGACCCAGACCTCGCCGTTGGCACCGGCGCCGAGGCCTGCCGCCTCGGCGCTGACGTCACCTCCGGCCTTGGCCCCGGCGAAGGCTTCGGCACTGCCCTCCGCCCCGGTCCAGCTGATGTTCCCCTCGGCCGATGCCTCGGCGCCGACGAAGGCGTCTCCGCTGGCGGAAACGCTCGCGTGCTCGCCGAAGTTCAGCTCGCCTTCGGCATGCCCCTGGGCCAGGTAGGCCTCCGCATGGGCGGCACCACTCGCGCCGAGCCAGCTCGCGGTCCCGCTCGCCCCGGCACTGGCGCTGAGCACCGAACCCGAAACTCCGCCGCTTCCGGAGACCGTGCCGTTGTCGAACTCGCCGTCGATGCTGCCCTCACGCAGCGCCGCGCTCACCTCGCGTTCCCAGCCCACCTCCGTCACATCGATGCCGGCGGCTTCGGCGATGGCCTGAAGGTCCACCAGGTCCGCGTCCGCGTCGCCGAATTCGTTGGCGTAGCTGCTGTTGATCCCGTTTCGCTGCCAGCCCCCGGGGTCCACGTCCTCGTACTCGCCGGTCTCGGGGTTGAAGACCCGCTCCGTCTGCCGGTTGTCGGCGCCGAAATCCCCGCCACCGGGGAGGTCCGTCGAGTAGCCGCCCTCGCCGTCGGACTCCATCCCGAACGCCATCGCGGCGAAGTTGCCCACCGTGGTCGCGAGCGAAGCGCCGTCACCACCCATCCCGAACGCCTGCGCGACCGAGCCACCGGTCGAAGCCACCGCTTCCCGCGCGGCGTCCAGGATCGACTGGGCCTCCTGCGCGAGCGCCGCCCCGGGATCCTGGAACAGCCCGATCGACTGCCCTGCTTCCACCGCTTGGCGCGCGAATCCGTTGAACTGCTCCAGCGCGGCCCTGCTCGCCGCCTGCGCCTCGGTGAACAGTTCGATCGCGCGCTGTGCCTCACCCTGCGCCCAGGTCAGGGTGTCGCCGAAGTCGGCGAGCTTCTCACCATTCCGGCCGAGGAAATCCACGGCCCGGAACCAGTCCGGTACCGCGGCACCGAACGCGTCGCGGAAGGCGTTGGCGCCGTCACCGCTCCACTCCCTGGGATCGATCCCTTGCAGACCGTCCCCCGCTCCGCCGACCAGGTCGATATTGCTCACCAAATGGCGAAGGTCTTCGGCGATCGACTCCGGCCTGCCCGGGATCAGATCCCTCGGGTCGGTCGTCTCCCCCAGCTGAACCGCCATCAGCAGTACATCCCTTCAAAATCCTTTGCCACGCCGTACCGCGCGTCGTCACCGAACACGTCAGGGGTTGAGCCTCGCCGCGATGCCGCCACCGAGCACACCACCGATCGCCGGGCCGATGGCCGCGCCCGCGGACCCGATCACACCCGCCGCCGGATCACCGGCCGCACCGTCGAGCAGGCCACCGATGCGGGCCATCGCCTGTTCCGACTCCTGGTCCGAGACCTGGTACCGGCCGGCGGCGCTGCGCATCAGGTCGCCGTGTTCGTTCGCTTTGCCCCGCAGCCCGTCGACATAGGCCTTCGCGTTCTCGATGAACAGAGCCCAGCCCGCCTGCACGTCGGAATTCCCGTAGTCCCCGCTCGGCCCATTCCACGGCAGACTGTCGACGACCGACACGACGTCGGTGATCCTGCTCGCCGTCTGGTGCAATTCATCGAAGACCGCACCGAATCCATCAGTCATGTTCACGCCCCCGTCACCATATGATTCTCGCCCCCCGGCCGGACCTGTCCCGCAAATCCATGACTCCGATGCCGGAATTCGCCGACCGGTTCCCCCGAAAGCGATCTTTTTTTGTCTTTCGCGACCACTCGACCGGCGTCCACCATGACCGGAGACCTTACAGCGCAAGGACTTCCCAGGTTGTCAGGCGAACACCCGACAAGGCTTCACATGTGTCCACGAATCGGATTCAGGGCAGCATGAATGAACACCGGCGATACGGTTTCCCCATCCGGGAATTTCGGCTCCAACGCAGAAACCGGCGCCCCGGCCTCGACGGCCGGGACACCAGTGACTACGCGGATATGCGTTACGCCCGCGACACTTCAGCTTCCGCTCATCGGCGAACCTGGAATCTCCCGGTAGTCCACGGTCCCCTCCGCGCGGGTCGAGCCCGGGTAGAGGATGGTCGTCCCGAAGCACACCGACCAGGAATTCGCTCCCACCCCGGACTCCCCGCACTTCCAGGTCTCCATCACCTGATGGCCGGACGGCCTGAACAAGGACACCGACGCGGTCGTCCTGAAGGCGCTCGACCGGTTGTTACGCACGATCACCGCCCCCTGCATGTGTTCCCTCTTCGGTGTCACCACGATGCAGGCTTGCGCGAGCACCGAGACAGAGACGGTCACCGTCGTTCCGCACGTCCAGTCGCTGGCACTGGACGTGATCGGGTTCGTGTTCCCGTAGGGCCTCCAAGTACCTTGAGCGGCCGCGGCGGGACCGGCGGTCGCCAGGCCGAGCCCGAGAACGGCGGCGATGACCGCTGTCGATCCCGCAAGAACCCTTCGTGTGAACAACATCGATGCTCCCCTTCGTCGACCACGATTCGAGTGGGCCACTCGCGTGCCACGAAGGATGCGGACCCGGCTTTCGTCCCGCTTTCATGGAGATGAAAGCGCGCGACCCGGGCCGCACCGTCAAGGCGGTGTCGTGCCAGCGGGCGGGGCGGACGAGGTGAAGGCTCCCTTCGTCGCGTCCGATGCGGTGATGGGAGCCTTCGGCCCTGGTCGTGAGTGGCGTTTCGGCTTAGAGCCAACCGTGTCTCAGCTACCTACTGCCGATGTGCCGGTGGCGTTTTCGCGTGACTGGATGGACGACACGCGTGCTCAGGCTGACGACTCGCGGTGAAACCCGGCCGCGCGTCGTGTCGTCCATCCAGTCACGCGTGTCGTCCGATCGGTCACGGGAAATCGGCGGTGCAAGTGGTCGTGTGCGGCCGAAGCGTGTCGCGAAAGCCACGTTCGCGCCACCTGGGTGCCGAGACCACCCACAGGACTTACGGGACACCGCCTAGCTTGAGTTTTAACGTCTGTTCGGCCGGGTGGCACCCTGGTTGATCATGGGTGAAGCCCTTGGTTGATCATTCCTCTTGCGACAGAGGGAA
>NZ_JBHVKW010000116.1:0-26387 GCF_042797905.1 Amycolatopsis sp. NPDC057786 | reverse complement strand
GCCCTAGTCTCGCCGCGGGTTGATACCAGGCCCAGTACATGAAGGCCCCCTTCCTTGCGCCTGGCGCAAGGAAGGGGGCCTTCATGTACCTCAGGCGAGCAAGGGCCACCGGAACCAAGCCGGACCGAGCGTTACTTGACCGCGCCCATCGACAGCCCCCGCACCAGGTGGTTCTGCGCGATCCAGCCGACGATCATCACCGGCAGTGACGCGAGCAGCGCGGCCGCGGACAGCTGCGCCCAGTACAGGCCCTCGCTGGTGATGAACCCGACCAGGAACACCGGCACCGTCCCGGCGCGCGCGGCGGTGAGGTTGACCGAGTAGAAGAACTCGGTCCACGAGAAGATCACGCAGATCAGCGCGGTCGCGGCCACCCCCGGCGCGACCACCGGCATGATCACCTTCCGGAGCAGGATCGGCAGGGTCGCGCCGTCGATCCGGGCCGCCTCGATCATCTCGTGCGGCACCTCCAGGAAGAACGACCGCATCATCCAGATGGCCAGCGGCAGGTTCATCGAGGTGTACAGGATGATCAGCGCCCACACGTTGTCCAGCAGCCGGGTGTTCTGCGAGATCACGTACAGCGGGATGATCGCCGCCACGATCGGCAGCATCTTCGTCGACAGGAAGAAGCCGAGCGCGTTGCTCGTCCCCTTCACCGGCGCCAGCGAAAGCGCGTACGCCGCCGGGATTCCCAGCAGCAGCACGAAAAGCGTCGAAACGACGGTCACGAACGCCGAATTCGACAGGTACGGCAGGAAGCCGCGTTCGAGCACGCCAGCGAACTGGTCGAGCGTCGGTGTGAAGAACAGGCGCGGCGGGTCGGTGTAGGCGTCGGCCTCCTGCTTGAAGGCCGTGAGGATCATCCACAGCAGCGGGAACACGAACAGGATCGCGATCACCCAGGTCGCGACCGTCAGCGCGCCGGGTCCGAAGCGGCTTTTCATTTCGCGCCTCCCTGGACCGAGAACGTACGGAACATCAGCCGCAGCGCGAAGGTCGCGACGATCATCGTCAGGATCACGACGATCACGCCCATCGCGGACGACTGCCCGATGTCGAAACCCTGGAACGCCCGCTGGTAGATGTAGAACGGCAGGTTCGTGCTGGCCGTCCCCGGACCTCCTTGGGTCATCAGGAAGATCGCGTCGAAGCTGTTCACGATGTAGATCGCGCCCAGCAGCGTCGCCAGCTGCAGGAACCGGCTCAGATGCGGCAGCGTGATCGCGGTGAACGTCCGCCAGCGGCCGGCGCCGTCGACCGACGCGGCCTCCAGCACGTCCTTCGGCTGACTCTGCAACCCGGCCAGGATCAGCAGCATCATGAACGGCGTCCACTGCCAGACGACCTGGGCCATCACCGCGGCCAGCGGGAACTCCGAAAGCCAGTCGACGTCGGTGCCGAAGACGAAGTGCAGCAACCCGTAGGTCGGGTCGAACATCGTCGTCTTCCACAGCAGCGCGCCCGCCGCGGGCAGGATCAGGAACGGCGTGATCAGCAGGGTGCGGACCACACCGCGGCCGAGGAACTTGCGGTCCAGCAGGATCGCCAGCCCGAGGCCGAGCAACAGCGAGAAGAACACGCACACGACCGTCAGCACCACGGTGTTCAGCAGCGCCCCGAGGAACGTCGAGTCGGCGAAGACGTCGATGTAGTTCTGCAGCCCGACGAAATGCCTCGAACCGGGACGCACCAGGTTCCACGACTGGAACGAGTAGAACACCGTCAGCACGAAGGGCAGCTGCGTCACGGCGACGACGAACAGCAGGGCGGGCAGCAACGGCAGCCGTCGTTTGAACGGCGTATCGGTGCCGCGCTTCGGAGCCGCCTTCTTCGCGTGGGCGGGCTCCGGGCGGGCAGGAGCGGAGATCGTGGCCATCACTGCACCTCCTGATACGACTTGCCGACGGTCTGCGCGTACTCCTGTGACTGTTCGAGTGCTTCGTCCACGGTGATCTGCCCCGCGATCGCCGCCGAGAGCTGCTGGCTCACGCGGGTGCCGAGATCCTGGAACTCGGGGATGCCGACGAACTGGATTCCGGGGTAGGGCACCGGATTCACCATCGCCTTGCGCTGGTCGGCGTCCGCGATCCCGTCCAGCGTCGGCTGCGCGTAGGCCTTGGCGGCCTCGCGGTACTGCGGGATGTCGTAGGTCGATTTCCGCACGCCCGGCGGGACGCGGTTCCAGTCGCCGAACTCCTTGGCGACCCGCTGCACGTACGCCTTGTCGGTCATCCAGGACATGAACTTGAAGGCGATGTCCTTGTGCTTCGCGACCTTCGGGATCGCCAGCGCCCACGTGTAAAGCCAGCCGCTGGACTGCGTCTTCTCCACCGGCGCCGGGGCGTAACCGGACTTGCCGACGACCTTGCTGGCCGACGGGTCCTCGTTCGTACCCGCCATGACCGTGGCGTCGTACCACATCGCGGCCTGGCCCTGCGTGTAGCGCGTACCGCATTCGGAGAAGCCCGCGCTCGACGCTCCGACCTCGCCGTGGTTCCGCACGAGGTTCACGTAGAACTCGGCGGCGGCCTTGAACTCGGGGCTGGTCAGCTTCGCGTTCCAATCCTTGTCGAACCACTGGGCGCCGAAGGTGTTGGCGACCGTCGTGAACGGCGCGAGGCTCTCACCCCAGCCCGGCTTGCCGCGCAAGCAGATCCCGGCGATGCCTTTGGCCTTGTCGTCGAGTTTCGCGGCATACTCGGCGATCTGCGTCCACGTCGGCTTGGCGGGCATGGTGATCCCGGCCTGCTCGAACAGATCCTTCCGGTAGGCCAGGAACGACGACTCGCCGTAGAACGGCACCGCGTAAAGCGATCCGTTGTGCGACAAGGACTCCTTGATACTCGGGATGAAGTCGTCCGCGTCGTAGGAAGGATTCGCCGCGATATGCGGTTCGAGGTTCTCCAGCCAGCCGTTCGCGGCCCACTGCGGCGCCTCGTAGTTGCTGATCATGACGACGTCGAACTCGCCGCCTTCGGTGGCCGTCGACGCGGTGATCTTCGCGCGCGCCTGGTTTTCCGGCAGCGACACGAACTTGAGGCTGACGCCGGGATTCGCCTTCTCGAACTCGCCGGAAAGCTCGATGGCGTCCTTCATCTGCGGGTTCGCGACGATCGCGACGACGAGCGTCCGGTCACCGGTCCCGAGCGCGCCCGCACCGGCGCATCCGGTGAGGGTCAGCAAGAGGACCGAGAGCAGAGCGGCTGCTTTACGCACCTTTGCCTCCCGGTATTACCTGCACCTTCAGGCCGGCGCCGCTGCGCATGAGGGCGAGAGCGTCGGGGTACTGCTCCAGCGGCAGGGTGTCGGTGAGCAGCGCGGCGGTGTCGACGGCACCGTCGGCGACCAGATCGAGCGCGGCACCGAAGCTGTTCATGACGGCCATCGAGCCGACGACGGTGATCTCGTCGTTGTAGATCCGGAACGGCGAAAGCGCGACGCGTGCTTCGGCGGGCGCGACGCCGAAGACCAGCAGGCGGCCTCCGCGCTGAAGCGAGTCGAAAGCCGCCTCGATGGCGGGTGCGGCGCCGGTGCAGTCCGCGGCGGCGTCGAACTTCTCGTCGTCGAGGTCCTTCACGTCACCCGCGACCGCGGCCGCGCCGAGGTCCATCGCCCGGCCGAGGCGGGACGTGTTGCGGTCGACCACCGTGACGTGGGCGCCCGCGCGCTGCAGCAACTGCTGCATGATCAGCCCCATCGTGCCCGCGCCGACGACGAGGAACCGCTCCCCCGCCTCGACGCCGATCCGGCGCACACCGTGGACCGCGCAGGAAACCGGCTCGACGAGGGCGCCCTGTTCCCAGGTCATCGAGTCAGGCATGCGGTAGCAGTTCGCGGACGGGACGGCGACGTACTCGGCGAAGGCGCCGTCGACGGTATCGCCGGTCGCGTTCCAGTTCTCGCAGAGGTTGCCGCGGCCGGACCGGCAAGGTTTGCAGTAGCCGCAGAACAGCGACGGGTCGACGGCCACCCGGTCGCCGACCTTCCAGCCGCCCGGCACGTCCGCGCCGAGTTCGACGATCTCGCCGGCGAACTCGTGGCCGGGGACGATCGGATAGGGCGTCGGCGGGAAGTGCCCGTCGGCGATGTGGAGGTCGGTCCCGCAGATCCCGCAGGCACCCACTTTGACGACGACCTGGCGATCCCCCGGTTTGGGGTCGGGTACCTCGCCGACCCTGATCTCCCCGGGCTTGTCCACGATCGCGGCACGCATGCCAGCTCCTCTTCTCCGCTCAGATGAGCAGGATGGGCTTATGCTTCGGACTGCATGTCCAGGCATGGTGAACTTTTCCCTGGTGTTACGTCAACCTTTCGGGTTGATTTCGCGATATAGTGCTCATATGAGCGCGAAGAAGCAGCCTCTCGGCCTGGTGGAGTCGCTCCGGCTGGCCGCGGTGGCCCGGCGGTTCTACGACCAGGGCGCCTCGAAACTCGAGATCGCCGAGGAGTTCGGGATCAGCCGGTTCAAGGTCGCGCGGATGCTGGACACGGCCAGGGAAAGCGGCATCGTCAAGGTCGAATTCCACCTGCCCGCACCGGTCGATCTCGTGCTGTCGGAGGAGATCCGCGCGGCGTACCGGCTCGACCGGGTGCTCGTGCTCGAACGAGCGCCGGAACCGGAATCCCGCGAAGTGGCGCGGCGCAAGATCGGCACGCTCGCCGCGCGTCTCCTGACCGAGATCGTCACTCCCGGCGACGTCCTCGGCCTGTCGTGGGCACGTTCGGTGAACGCGATGACCGACGCGATCGAGTCACTGCCGAACTGCCCGATCGTGCAACTGTGCGGGGTGCAGGCGGGCATGGACATGCGCGACCGGTCGGTGGAGACGGTCAGCCGGGTCGCGTCGGTGTCCGGCGGCGAGTCGTACCCGATCTTCGGCCCACTCGTCCTCCCCGACCGCCGCACCACCGAAACACTGCGCAGGCAGCCCGGTATCGCGGAAACCTTCGGCCAGTTCAAGAACCTGACCAAGGCCGTCGTCAGCATCGGCGCCTGGAAGCCCGAAGAGTCGACCGTCTACGACGCGCTCGACGAGGCCGAGCGCAGCGCCATAGCGAAACGCGGTGCCAAAGCCGAGGTTTCCGCGCGACTGTTCGACGCCGACGGGACGCCGATGTCCACCGGCCTGGCCCATCACGTGCTGGCCATCAGCGCCGAGGAACTCCTGGCCGTCCCCGAAGTGATCGCGCTGGGCTACACGGAACCGAAGGCGGAAGCGATCGACGCCGTCCTGCGCTCCGGCATGGTCTCGACGCTGATCACCGACGCCGCCGCGGCCGTCCCGCTGCTCGAACTGGCCGAGGCCCGCCCGCTCCCGTAGTGCTGCTGAAGGACGCTTTCACCGCGTCTCACGCGGTGAAGGGCGCTTTCGTCTCATCGCATGCGGGGAAAGCGTCCTTCAGCGCCAGCAGCGTGGTCCCGAGTTCCGTCAGCGAGTACTCGACCTTCGCCGTCCGCCCACAGTCGCGCCGGTGAACGAGACCGTTGAACTCCAGCCGCCGGACCGTCTCCGTGAGCACCTTCGTGCTGATCCCGCCCAGCCGTCGCCGCAGTTCGGCCGGCCGCAGCGGCCCCTCGCGCAGAGCCCACAACACGACCGGGTTCCACGTGTTCGCCATCAGGTCGAAGGCCAGCCGGGCCCGGCAATCGGCGAGGAAGACGTCGTTCATCGGACCTCGGTAACCATTCGCTACCCGCGCGGCTTTCTACCGTCGTGCTGTCCACTCGATCTTAGGGAGCAGCACATGCGTATCGGTATTTTCGGCGCGGGCGGGATGGCGGAAGCGCTCGGCGGGCAGTGGATCAAGGCCACCAGGATCTCCCCGAGGGTGGGAACCTGGGACGAGACCGCCCGCGCCAGCGACGTGATCCTGCTCGCCGTCCCGGCCGCGTCGGTGACGGAAGTCCTTGCCGCCGCAGGAGATCTCGCCGGGAAGGTCCTGATCGACTGCACCAACGCCGTCGGCCCCGGCGCCGTGCTCACGGTGCCCGGCCAGGCGGCGCGGATCGCCGCCGCCGCACCGGACGCGCACCTGGTCAAGGCGTTCATCCTGTGCCACGTGGACGTCTGGCGGATGACGCCGCCGGTGTTCGACGGCGTTCCGCCGGCGGTGCCGATCTGCGGCGACAAGGTCGGCGAAGTGAGCGAACTGGTCCGCGACATCGGATGCACCCCGCTGGTCGCGGGCGGCCTCGACCGGGCGGCGCTCATGGAGGCGACGATGGCGTTCATGGTCGGGCTCTGGTTCGACGGCCACGACGCCCCGGGCCTGCGTCCCACCCCTTCCGGTGTGATTTCAGGGTCGTCCCCGATGTGCCGGACCGGGCGGTCACGCGAGCCTGTGCGACATGGGGACGAAGACCTGGCGGCAACTGACCGTGTGGCTGCACGTCGTCACTTCGATCGGCTGGATGGGACAGGCCCTGGCGCTGTTCGCCCTCCTGGTGATCGGCCGGACGAGTGAGGACGGAGCGATCCGCGTCGCGGCGACGTCGATGGCGCACGAAATCGACACGCTCCTGCTGGCGCCGCTCGCCAACGCCTCGGCCTTCACCGGATTCATGCTCGCCGCGGCGACGGCGTGGGGATTCGCCCGGCACTGGTGGGTACTGGCGAAGTTCGCGATCACGCTCGTCCAGCTCTACGCCGGGATCTTCCTGCTGTCGGGCGCTTTACGGGATTCCGTCGGCAGTGATCCGCCTCCGCTGGCGCTGACCGCCGGGACGGCGCTGATGGCGAGCGCGCTCGCGTTTCAGGCGTGGCTTTCGGTGGCGAAGCCGTGGGGCAAGGTCCACTCCGGCGCGAAGCCGCCGACCGCGCCGACGTGTGTGTTCGTCGCCGCGGTCCTCGCGCCGCTCACCGACATCACGGTGGGCTTGCTGCTCGGCTATCCGCTGCCCGCGTTGTCGCTGATCGTGCTGATCGTCCAGCTGGTGCGCCGCCGCGCAGTCACCCGGCCGAAAGTCCCAGCTGGTCCACCGCCGTGATCCGGATGACCGCCGAGCCCGCCTCGTCCGAAGCCGCCAGGTCGACCTCGGCGCTGATCCCCCAGTCGTGGTCGCCCGCCGGATCGTCGAAGATCTGCCGCACCCGCCAGATCTCCTTCTCCTGCTCGATGATCAGCAGCTTCGGCCCACGCGCGTCCGGCCCGATGCCGAGCGTTTCGTGCTCGTCGAAGTAGTCCTCGATGGCGTCTTCCCACGCGTCCGCGTCCCAGCCCGACGCGGCGTCCAGTTCGCCGAGCGTCTCGTACGCGCGCCGCGACGCCAGCTCCACCCGGCGGAACAGCTCGTTGCGCACGAGCACCCGGAACGCCCGCTCGTTGCGCGTGACCGCGGGCGGCTCGGACGGCGGCCTCGTCGAAACCGGACCCTCCTCTTCGGGATGCCGCAAGGCTTCCCATTCGTCGAGGAGACTGGAGTCGACCTGGCGCACCAGTTCGCCGAGCCATTCGATGAGGTCCTGCAACCCCTCGGTCTTGGCCTCGTCCGGGACCGTGTGCCGCAACGAGTCGTAGGTGTCGGTGAGGTACCGCAGCACCAGCCCTTCCGAACGGGCCAGCTGGTAGAAACCGATGTACTCCACGAAGTTCATCGCGCGCTCGTACATGTCGCGCACGACCGACTTCGGCTTGAGCTCGTAGTCCTCGACCCACGGATGCCCTTGCCGGTAGCGGGAATACGCCGCCTCCAGCAGTTCCTCCAGCGGCTTCGGGTACGTGACGCTTTCGAGCAGTTCCATCCGCTCGTCGTACTCGATGCCCTCGGCCTTCATCGCCTGCACGGCCTCGCCGCGCGCCTTGAACTGCTGCTGCGACAGCACCGGACGCGGATTGTCCACAGTGGATTCCACAATGGACACCACGTCGAGCGGGTAGGACGGCGACTCGACGTCGAGGAGTTCGATCGCCGCGAGCGCGAACGGCGAAAGCGGCTGGTTCAGCGCGAAGTCGAACTGCAGGTCCACGGTGAGCCGGACGATGCGGCCCTGCTCGTCGGGCTCGTCGAGCCGTTCCACGACGCCTGCCGCGAGCAGCGCGCGATAGATCGCGATCGCGCGCAGGATCAGTTTCCGCTGGGCGGGACGGTCGGAGTGGTTGTCCTCCAGCAGATGCCGCATCGAGTCGAACGCGTTGCCCGGCCGGGAGATGACGTTCAGCAGCATCGAGTGGCTGACGTGGAAACTCGACGTCAGCGGTTCCGGCTCGGCCGCGATCAGCCGGTCGCAGGTACTCTCCGTCCAGTTGACGAAGCCCTCCGGCGCCTTCTTGCGGACGATCTTCTTTTTCTTCTTCGGATCGTCGCCCGCCTTCTCCAGCGCCTTGGCGTTTTCGACGACGTGGTCCGGTGCCTGCACGACGACGTAACCGTCGGTGTCGTAACCCGCACGGCCCGCGCGGCCGGCGATCTGGTGGAACTCGCGCGCCTTGAGATGCCGCTGCCGCACGCCGTCGTACTTCGTCAGCGCCGAGAAGACCACCGTGCGGATGGGGACGTTGATGCCGACGCCGAGCGTGTCGGTCCCGCAGATCACCTTCAGCAGCCCGGCCTGCGCGAGCTGCTCGACCAGGCGCCGGTACTTCGGCAGCATGCCGGCGTGGTGGACGCCGATCCCGTGCCGGACCAGCCTCGACAGCGTCTTCCCGAACCCGGCCGCGAAGCGGAAGTCGCCGAGCATCTCGGCGATGGCCTCCTTCTCCGCCTTCGAGGTGACGTTGATGCTCATCAGCGTCTGCGCGCGCTCGATCGCCGCGGCCTGCGAGAAATGCACGACGTACACCGGCGACTGCCCGCCGTGGAGCAGCTCGGACATCGTCTCGTGCAACGGCGTCAGCGCGTAGCGGAAGGTGAGCGGCACCGGCCGCTGCGCCGAAGTGACCACCGCGGTCGGACGGCCGGTCCGGCGGGTGAGATCTTTCTCGAAGAACGAGACGTCGCCCAGCGTGGCCGACATCAGCACGAACTGCGCGTTCGGCAGCTCCAGCAGCGGCACCTGCCAGGCCCAGCCGCGATCCGGCTCCGAGTAGAAGTGGAACTCGTCCGCGACGACCTGGCCGACCGGTGCGTCGGCACCGAACCGCAACGCCATGTTCGCCAGGATCTCCGCCGTACAGCAGATGATCGGCGCGTCGGCGTTCACCGCCGAGTCACCCGTCATCATGCCGACGTTCTCCGGGCCGAAGATCTCGATCAGCTGGAAGAACTTCTCCGAGACGAGCGCCTTGATCGGGGCCGTGTAGTAGCTGCGGCGGCCGTGCGCGAGCGCGGTGAAGTGCGCCCCGACGGCGACCAGGCTCTTTCCCGAGCCCGTCGGCGTCGACAGGATCAGGTTCGCTCCGGAGACCACCTCGATGATGGCCTCTTCCTGCGCGGGGTACAGCTCCAACCCGCGCTCGGCCGTCCAGGTGGAGAAGGCTTCGAACAGCGAGTCGGGGTCGGGATCCGCAGGCAGGAGGTCTGTAAGTGTCATCAGAGGACCTATCGTGCCATCCGTTGGTCGCTTCTTGCCCAGGGGTGATCGCGCCCTCCGCCGGAAACCCGTAGGCTTCGCGTTACCGCGCACCTTCCGGGCACCATCACCCGGCCGCGCACACAGGCGGTAATCCGAGAGGGCTAAAGGAATGGCACAGGACATCATCCCGATCGAACTCGGCCTGCCACAGGGTGACGTCGTCACTCTCTGGGCGCCGCGCTGGCGGGAAGACGGCGAGGAGTGGGAAGCCTTCCTCGGCGACGAGGAGGACCTGTATGCCTTCCCGGACGCCGCGCATCTCGCCGCCTTCGTACGGACCTCCGAGCAGCACGACCTGCTCGACCACCCCGCGTGGGAGGTCGTCCCGGCGCTGAACGTGCCCGAGCTCATCCCGGACGACGACCACACCTACGACCTGGTGGGCGTCCCCGAGCTGGTCGCCGAGAAACCGGACCAGTGGACGCTCGGCGAGCTGGCCGAAATCATCGGCATCGTGCGTTCGCTCGCGGACGTGTGCGAGCTCGAAGAGGTCCACGAAGTCCTCGACGCGCACGAGAGCTTCTCGCTGCTGGACCAGGGCACGCTGCCCTTCTCCGGCCGTGACGGCGAGCGCCTCTGGGCGGATCTGTCGCAGGCGGTCTCCGAGAAGTGGGACACCGTGCTCGACGCGATCGACGGTCTCGTGACCGTCCCCGACGTCGACGAGAAGGTGCTGGAGCAGACGGCGGAGGAGCTCGCGACCTTCCTCGCGGAGTCCGCCGAAGCCGAAGCGGCCGCCGCCGACGACGACCTCGTGGACGACTCGGACGAGGACGACGAAGACGACGAGCCCGTCGGCTTCTGGGGCGAGGTCGGCATCGACCCGATCAAGATCGTCACCTCCGGCGCCGAGTACTACACGCTGCGCTGCTACCTCGACGACAAGCCGATCTTCCTCGGCAGCGAAGGCGAGATCGACGTCTTCACCTCCGAGAAGGCCCTGATCCGCGCGATCGCGGACGGCAAGGACCTGGCGGACAACGACCTCGCCCAAGTGTCCACTTGGGACGAGGTGGCCACGAAGGCCACCGCGGGCGAGCTCGAGATCGAGGTCGACGCCGAGAACACGTACGTGCTGAACGGCATCGCCGAAGACATCGCCGAAGGCCCGGAGTCGATCGACCCGACCCAGCTGGAGCTGGCCGTCGAGCTGATCACCGACGCCGCCGAGTGGGCCGACGACGACAGCGTCGAAACCGCGCTGGCCGCCAACGAAAGCCTCGGCTGGCTGGTGTCGTTCGTGCTGCGGCCGGACCCCTCGCGCCTTGAGCCGAGCGCTCCGTTCGACGCCGAGCAGTCGGAGTGGCGCAAGCTCGTCGAGACCTTCGAGAACCGGCTCACGGTCGTCTGATCCATCCCGCGAAAGGGCCTCTCAGGTTCGTCCTGAGGGGCCCTTTTCGTGCCGGACGGGCACGACTGCCACGGCGAGCATCGGGAAGACCGCGGCCACGCAGAAGGCCAGCGCGTACCGCGAATCACCGATCACCAAGCCCAGCATCGGCGGCGTCAGTGCCGCGGCGATGTTCTGGCCGGTGTTCTGCGTGCCCATCGCCCGCCCGGCCCACGCGAGCCCTGCCATCTCCGCCGACGCGGTGAACCCGAGGCCGTTGTCGGACACGGTGATCACCGCGGCCAGGACGAGCGCGAGCAGCACCAGCCACGGCCACGTCGAGTCCCCGACCGCGACCAGCAGCATCACGGCGGCGCTCGCGACCGCCAGCTGCCGCATCGGCCTCAGCCTGCTGCCGGCGCGGTCGGACCAGTAGCCCGACGCGATCCTGCCCAGCGCACCGAGGATCTGGACGGCGCCGGCGAACCAGCCCGCGGACGACGGCGTCCAGCCGTGCATGGTCACCAGATACACGGGGGTGAACGCGGAGACCGCGAACTGCGGGACGACGAGCAGCGCGCTCGCGCCGTGGACCCGCCACAAGGCCGGCTTCCGGTACGGCGACGGCGGTTTCTCGGCCTTGCCCGCTTCGGGCTCCGGGCGCGGCGGATCGACCAGGAGCCAGGCGACCAGGAGCGCGACGCCGATCGCGGTCAGCGCGGGCAGCAGGAGCGAGACCTGGAAACCCCAGCGGTCCGCGAGCGGCGGGAGCCCGAAAGCGGCGACGCCCACACCGAGCGGCTGGGCCATCTGGCGGATGCCCATCGCGAGGCCGCGTTCGGCCGGGCCGAACCAGCCGAGGACGGCCCGGCCGCTCGCGGCGTTCACTGACGCGGTGCTCGCGCCGGCGACCAGGAACACCCCAAAGAGGATCCCGAGCGAGTGGTCGCCGACGGCCGCGTACACGAGGAGTAACCCCGAGACGCCGAGCCCGAGGGCCATTACCAAACGCTCTCCGTAACGGTCCGCCGCCGCACCCCACAAGATCAAGGTGAACAACAGGCCAAGGCTCGGCGCCGCGACCACGGTTCCCGCTTCGGCGAGCGAGAGCCCCTCCGCGCGCTGCATCGACGGCACCAGGAACGGGATCCCGTAAAGGAACGAACAGCTCGCGGTCTGCGCGGCGAGGCCGAGCGCGAGGATGAGCCAGCGTCGTTTGCCGCCGATCCTCACGTCCACGACCTGCGCCATCTTCGCCACCGTTTCACTATATGGGAAAGAGCTCCTACATAGTGAACATTAGTTGGCTATGCTAACGAACGCAAGGACGCATAGCCCGGCTTGATGACCGTGTTGATGATGTCGAGCCGCTGGTCGAAATCGAGGAACGCGGATTTCATCGCATTGATCGTGAACCACTCGAGATCCGCCACCCCGTAGCCGAACGCGTCGCTCAGCGCCGCGAATTCGCTGGTCATCGAGCAGCCGCTCATCAGCCGGTTGTCGGTGTTGACGGTGACCCGGAACCGCAGCCTGGCGAGCAGGCCGAAGGGATGTTCGCCGATCGAGCGCGCCGCTCCGGTCTGGACATTGGACGTGGGACAGATCTCGAGCGGGATGCGCCGGTCGCGGACGTAGGCGGCCAACCGTCCCAAATGGACCGTGCCGTCGCTGTCGGTCTTGATGTCGTCGACGATGCGCACGCCGTGGCCGAGCCGCTCCGCGCCACAATGCTGAATCGCCTCCCAAATGGACGCGAGCCCGAACGCCTCACCGGCATGAATGGTGAAATGTGCATTATTCGTCCGCAGGAACTCGAATGCGTCGAGATTTCTGGTAGGCGGAAATCCGTCTTCCGGTCCGGCGATGTCGAACCCGACCACACCGGCGTCGCGGTAGCGGACGGCGAGACCGGCGATCTCGAGCGCCCTGGCGTGCTGGCGCATCGCGCAGAGCAACGTCCCGACGCGGATCCGGCCGCCGTCGGCCGCCACTCTCCGTTCACCTTCGGCGAACCCGGCCTGAATCGCCTCGACCACCGCATCGAGTGACAGTCCGCGTTCGACGAAGAGTTCGGGGGCGTACCGCACCTCGGCGTAGACGACCCCATCGGCCGCGAGGTCTTCCACCGCCTCGGCGGCCACTCTGACCAGCGCTTCCTCGGTCTGCATAACGCCGCAGGTATGCGCGAACGTCTCAAGGTACGAGACGAGGGAGCCGGAATCGGCCGCGTCGCGGAACCAGCGGCCGAGTTCGACGGGATCGCTGGTCGGCAAGGCCTGATACCCGGTCTGTTCGGCGAGTTCGGCGACCGTGGCCGGACGCAATCCGCCGTCCAGGTGGTCGTGGAGGAGAACCTTGGGAGCGCGGGCCAGTACCGCCTCCGGGATGCTGGGTCTGCTGCTTTCAGAGGACATACGTAACGGTAACCAGTCTGTCATTCCCCTACATGGTGGCAACTTCCGCGAGCCGGTTAACCCTCGGCTTTGTCGATCACGGGCTGAATCGGCCATCAGGGTCAGAGCTCGGCATTGTCCGATACCCGGGGGCCATACACAGAGCAATTTCGCAATGGATAAGCTTCACGTCACGTCCCTCCCATTTCCCCGCCCACGAAGGACACCGCAGTGACCACTGACAACCACATTGCAGCCCCGTCCTTCGACCGGATGCGCAACATGCTGGTGCGCGCGGCCGAAGTGCGTGAGAGCGAACAGCAGCAGATCTTCGACGCGCTCGACGACATCTACGCACGTCTGGCCCCTGTCGACTCGCTCGGCGCGGTGCGCAAGCGGCTCTCGGAGATGCCCGACCGCACCGAGACCAGCGTGCTCGCCGAACGTCTCGACGAGACCATGTCGCGGCTCGAAGCGCAGGACACCGCGATCGCCGCGCTGACTCGCGCCGTCGAAAGCATCGTCGACAAGCTGGCGAAGCCGTTCGCTCAGCTCGACGGCCGCCTCGACGGCATGGCCGCTCGCCTCGAAGGCGTCGGGGGCCGGATGGACGGGCTCGAGGACAAGCTCCAGAACATCCACCGCCGTCTCGACGAGCTCGGCGCGCACCTCGACAAGCAGGACGTGAAGACCGACGCGCTGCCGCAGTCGGTGATCGGCCCGGTGCGCGAGCGCGTCGAGCAGGCCGAGTCCACCCTGCGGGACCGCGTCGACACCGTCGACCGCGAGCTGCGCACGCGCGTCGAGAACCTCGACAAGGCCACCAAGGAAAGCCTCACCGCGAACACCGAGGCGCTGAAGACCGCGCTGACCGAGACCGGCGAGATGATCGACGCGTCGGAGCGCCTCGACGGCCTCGGCGACCGCCTCGAGAAGGTCACCTCGCGACTGGACGACCTGGCCGAGCGGCTCGACAAGGTCGAGGACGGCTTCACCGGGCGCCTCGGGGACCTGGACGGCTCGATCCGTTCCGGTCTGTCGAAGGTCGAGAGCACGCTGCAGAAGCAGCCGGACACCGACTCGGTCGACTCGCTGGTGCGCAAGAGCAACGACGAGTCCGTGCGCCGCATCGGCGGGCAGCTGGACGAGGCCATGGCGACCTTCGCGGAGCTGATGCTCGGCGGTGGCCCGGCCGTGCAGCAGATCTCCCCGCCGCCGCCCGCCCCGCGTCAGCCGCGTCGCAGCTCGCGCAACGGCCGGGCGCCCAAGGCGGCCGACGCGAAGGCGAAGGCCGACGGCGCCGACGAGACCACCGACTGACGCTCTCTTACCGCGTGAAGGCCCCTTCCTCCGGCTCCGCCGAGGGAAGGGGCCTTCGCTCTTCTCCGCACCCGCACCGACCTGCGTTTAGCGGGCTAATCGCGATCCGCCGCCGACCTGCGTTTAGCGGGCTAATCGCGATCCGCGGGGCCCTGACGTCGCGAAAGCCTCTTCCGCAACGGTGAAGGTTGCGAAAGTGGCTTTCGCAACGCGCCCGGGCCTGGGGACGGCACCCGAACGCCCTCCCGCCGCACAGATCGCGTTTAGCCCGCTAAACGCAGGTCGGCGCCGGGAGCGCTGGGCCGGGCGGGCGGGCGGCCGTGGTGGGCGCGCGCGGGATGTCTCAAAGGTGACCTTCAGGACGCTGGTCGTCCCAAAGGTGCCCTTCGAGTCATCGGGCCGCGCGAAGCCGAGCCCGAAGTACATGAAGGCCCCCTTCCTGTAGCTAGGCGCAAGGAAGGGGGCCATCATGTACTTCTGGCCCACCGGATCGCGATTAGGGGGCTAAACGCAGGTCAGGGCCGCACAGTCTCCAGGACGAGCGGAGCGGAGGCCGAAGGCCCCGAAGAGCTGACCCCGTAGGCGTCTTCGAGCGCAGCGAGAGCCGAGGGGACAGCGTCCGGCGTATCGGTGTGCAGTTCCAGCAACGGCTGCCCGGCCGACACGGCATCGCCCGGCTTCGCCAGGCACAGCACGCCGGCCGCGGCCTGTACCGGGTCTTCCTTGCGCGCCCGTCCGGCGCCGAGCCGCCAAGCGGCGACGCCGACCGAGTAGGCGTCCAGCGAAGACAAGACGCCGTCCGAAGGCGCCGAGACGACGTGGACGTGCTTAGGCCGCGGCAGAGGAGCGTCCGGATCCCCACCCTGCGCGGCGATCATCCGGCACCACGTCTCGTAGGCCTTCCCCGACACGAGCACCGCGGCCGGGTCCACATCGGACAATCCCGCCAGCGCCAGCATCTCCCTGGCCAAAGCCACCGTCAGCTCGACGACGTCGGCCGGGCCGCCGCCGCGCAGCACCTCGACCGACTCCGCGACCTCGATCGCGTTGCCGACGGCGTAGCCCAGCGGCACGTTCATGTCCGTGATCAGCGCCGTCGTCGCGACGCCGTGCGCGGTCCCGATCTCCACCAGCGTCCGCGCGAGTTCACGGGCCTGCGGAAGCGTCTTCATGAACGCGCCCGAGCCGGTCTTCACATCGAGGACCAGCCCGGCCGAACCCTCCGCGATCTTCTTGCTCATGATCGAGCTCGCGATCAGCGGGATCGACTCCACCGTCGAAGTCACGTCCCGCAGCGCGTACAGCTTCCTGTCCGCCGGAGCCAGCCCGGACGTCGCCGCGCAGACCACCGCGCCGACCTCGTCGAGCTGCCGGATGATCTCCGATGTCGACAAAGCGGCACGCCAGCCGGGGATCGACTCCAGTTTGTCGAGCGTCCCGCCGGTGTGCCCGAGCCCGCGCCCCGACAGCTGCGGCACGGCCGCCCCGCACGCCGCGACGAGCGGCGCCAGCGGAAGCGTGATCTTGTCGCCGACCCCGCCCGTCGAATGCTTGTCGATCGTCGGGCGGCTGACCTTCAGGTCGAGCCGCTCCCCCGACGAGATCATCGCGCCGGTCCAGCGCGCGATCTCGCCGGAGTCCATCCCCCGCAGGAAGATGGCCATCGCGAGCGCGGCCATCTGTTCCTCGGCGATCTCGCCGCGTGTGTACGCGTCGATGGTCCAGTCGATCTGCTCGTCGGAAAGCCGTCCCCCGTCCCGCTTCGCGCGGATGACGTCGACGGCGGCGAACGCGCTCACGGCAGGTCGTCCGGCCCGAACGCGTCCGGCAGCACCGCGGACATCGGCAGGATGCCGCTCGGGGTGTCCACCAGGCAGTCGGAACCGCCGTGCTCGAACAGGATCTGACGGCAGCGTCCGCACGGCATCAGCAGGTCACCGGCGCCGCTGCGGCAGGCGACGGCGACGAGCTTGCCGCCACCGGTCAGCCGCAGCTGCCCCGCCATCGTGCACTCCGCGCACATTCCCAAGCCGTACGAAGCGTTTTCGACATTGCAGCCGACGACGATCCGGCCGTCGTCCACCACAGCGGCGACACCGACGTGCAGGCCCGAGTACGGCGCGTACGCCGACTTCGCCGCCTCGACGGCCTTAGCCCGCAAGGCTTCCCAGTCGTACTCCGCCATGTCAGTCCTCACCTCGCCGATAGGTGGCGCCGATCGCCTTGGGCGGCCGCAACCGCTGCGAAGCCACCGCCAGCACGATCAGCGTCACGAAGTGCGCGGTGTACGGGATGAGGTCGCTGGGCAGGTCGTCGTTGGTCCAGTAGATCGCGTACAGCGCGACGGCGCCGACGACACCGAGCGCGGAAGCGATCCACTGACGGCGGAACAACTGCACCGCCACGATCACGGCCAGCAGGATCACCGCGCCGTACAGCAGCGCGAGCACCGCGGTGCCGCCACCGGCGAGCTGGAGGCCGTCCGCGTAACCGAACAGCGCCGCGCCGCCGAGCAGGCCGCCCGGCCGCCAGTTGCCGAAGATCATCGCCGCGAGGCCGATGTACCCGCGGTTGTTGGTCTGGTTCTCCAGGTAGTCCGCACCGCCGGCGAGCAACACGAGCGACGCGCCACCCATTCCGGCGAGTCCGCCGGAGATGATCATGGCGATGTACTTGTGCAGGTAGACCTTCACGCCGAGGGACTCGGCCGCGACCGGGTTCTCGCCGCAGGACCGCAGCCGCAGGCCGAACCGCGTCCGCCACAGCACCAGGTAGCTGATCGGGACCAGCGCGATCGCGATCATCGTCAGCGGCGCGACCTCGGTGACCAGGCCGTTGAGGATGCCGGCGAGGTCCGAGATGAAGACGCGCTGCATCTTCTCCAGGTCCGAGAGCCAGTCCGAGAGGAACGTCGCCGAATAGGTGTCGAACTTCGGGACCGGCGGCGACTGGCGCGGGTTCCCCGAAAGCGGGGTGAACACCAGGTTCGCCAGGTACTTCGCGACGCCGAGACCGAGCAGGTTGATCGCCACACCGGAGACGATGTGGTTGACGTTGAAGGTCACCGTCGCGACGGCGTGCAGCAGCCCGCCGAGCGCGCCGAACACCACGGCCGCGAGCAATCCGGCCCAGACCCCGCCGTAGAAGGCGCCCCAGGCGGCACCCCAGGTGCCCAGGATCATCATGCCTTCGAGGCCGATGTTGATCACGCCCGCGCGTTCGGCCCAGAGGCCGCCGAGCGCGCACAGCAGGATCGGCAGCGCCAGCCGCAGCGCGGTGTGCGAGGTGTTGGTCGAGGTCAGCGTGTTGACGCCGGTGGCGTACGACGCGATCGCGAGCACACCGACCGCCAGCAGCCCCCAGATGGCGCCCTTCAGCCAACCGGGGATACGGCGCTTCGGCGGCTTCACCGGCATGGTGGTCCCGCCTGTGTTGGGCGAAAGAACGTCCGCGGTGGTCACACCGCACCTCCCTCGGACACGCTGGAACCCTTGCGGCCGTTGCCTGCCAGCGCGCGACCGACGCGACGCTGTTCGGCGGCCAGGTCCGCGCGGCGCACGATCTCGTACGCGATGACGACCGACAACACGATCACGCCCTGCATGATCGTGGCGATCTCTTTGGACACGTTGATCTGTTCCAGCGACACCGCGGACCGGTCGAGGAACGCCCACAGCAGGGCGCCCAGCGCGATACCCGCCGGGTGGTTGCGGCCGAGCAGGGCGACCGCGATACCGGTGAAGCCGTACATCTGGGTCGAGGTGATGCCGTAGCTGAAGTCGCGGCCGAGCAGTTCCGGCATCGCGACCAGGCCGGCGACGCCACCGGAAAGCAGCATCGCGATCAGCGTCATCTTCTTGGCGTTCACACCACCGGCGGCGGCCGCCGTGGTCGATTCACCGGAGGCCTTCAGCTCGAACCCGAACCGGGTCCGGTTGAGCATGAACCAGTAGGCCCCGCCGATCAGCGCCGCGATGAACACGAAGCCGAACAGCTCACCCGAAAGGATCGGGATGCCAGGGATCCGGCCCGTTTCGGCGATCTCGCGAGTGGCGATGTTGTTGCCGGTCTGCACCCCGAACTGGTCCGCGTTGACCAGGAACGCCACGATGCCGCCGACGATCGCGTTCAGCATGATCGTCGAGATGACCTCGGAAACGCCCCGGGTCACCTTCAGCACGGCCGGGATGGCCGCGTACAGCATGCCGCTGAGCACCGCGACGACCAGGATCGCCAGGACGTGGATCACCGGCGGCAACTGCAGTGCCCCGCCGATGATGGCGGTGACGATGGCCGCGAACCGGTACTGGCCTTCGACACCGATGTTGAAGAGGTTCATCTGGAAGCCGATGGCCACCGCGAGCCCGGACAGGTAGTAGACCGTCGCGAGGTTCACCGTGTCGACGGCGGTCGAGCCCTTGAAGAGCTGGCTGATCATCGTGCCGTAGGCCTGGAGCGGGTCGGCACCCGAAATGATCAGCGCGATGGCCGTCAGGATGACCGCGAAAACGATCGCGAGCAGAGGCGGCAGCAGCCTCGTACGCCAGCTACTCACGCCACACCGTCCTCTTCGGAGTCTTCGGAGGCACCCGTCATCGCGGAGCCCAGTTCCTGCGGGGTCACGGTCGCGGGGTCGGCCTCGCCGACCAGTCGCCCGCGCAGCATGACCTGAATGGTGTCGGAAAGCCCGATCAGCTCGTCGAGGTCGGCCGACACCAGCAGCACGGCCAGCCCGGCCGCGCGCGCCAGTCGGATCTGCTCCCAGATCAGCGCCTGCGCGCCGACGTCGACACCGCGCGTCGGATGCGACGCGATCAGCAGCACCGGATCACCGGAAAGCTCACGCCCGACGATCAGCTTCTGCTGGTTACCACCGGAAAGCGCGGCGGCGGGGACGTCGATGCCCGGCGTGCGGACGTCGTACTGCGCGACGATGCGGCGGGTGTCCTCACGCGCGCCGACGATGTCGAGCAACTGTCCTTTCGCGACCGGCTCGCGGGTCTGGTAGCCGAGAATCCGGTTGACCCACAAGGGTTGCGTCAGCAGGAGGCTGTGCCGCGTGCGGTCTTCGGCGATGTAGCCGATCCCGGCCTCGCGGCGGGCGAGCGTCCCCAGTTTGTGCAGTTCGACGACCCGGCCGTCGACCTCGGTCAACTCGATCCGGCCGCCGCCCTTGCGCATGCCCATGATCGTCTCGACGAGTTCGGTCTGGCCGTTGCCCTCGACGCCGGCGATCCCGAGCACCTCGCCCGCGTGCACGGTGAAGGAGATGTGGTCGAGGACGTTCCGCTCGGACCCCTCGACGCTCAGGCAGACGTCGTCCAGGCGGAGCACGGGCCGATCGGTCACAGTGGACTCACGGGTCTCCGGGCTGGGCAGCTCCGAGCCGACCATCATCTCGGCCAGCTGGCGCGAGGTGATCGTCTTCGGGTCGGCCGTGCCGACGGTGGTGCCGCGGCGGATCACGGTGACCGTGTCGGCGATCGCGCGCACCTCGTCGAGCTTGTGCGAGATGAAGATGAAGGTGAAGCCGTCCTTCTGCATGGCGCGCACGGTCTCGAAGAGCGCGTCGACCTCCTGCGGCACGAGCACCGCGGTGGGCTCGTCGAGGATGATGATCCGCGCGCCGCGGTAGAGGACCTTGACGATCTCCACGCGCTGACGGTCGGCGACGCCGAGCTCTTCCAGCAGCGCGTCCGGGCGGGCGCGCAGGCCGACGCGTTCGGCGAGTTCCGCCAGCTTCGCCCTCGCCGCGCGGCCGATGCCGTGCAGGTTCTCCGCGCCGAGGAAGACGTTCTCCCCGACGGTCAGGTTGTCGGCCAGCATGAAGTGCTGGTGGACCATCCCGATCCCGGTCTTGATGGCGTCCTGCGGGTTGCGCAGTTTCACCGGTTCGCCGTTGATCGCGATGTCGCCCTCGTCCGGCTGTTGCATGCCGTAGAGGATCTTCATCAGGGTCGATTTGCCCGCGCCGTTCTCGCCGCAGACGGCGTGCACCTCGCCCTTGACGACGGTGAGGTTGACGTCGGAGTTGGCGACGACACCGGGGAACCGTTTCGTGATCCCGGTCAGCTGCACGGCCGGTTCACCCCGGTCGGGGGCGTCGGTGACCTCGGCCTGGGGAGCGCTCATGGAAAAGCCATCCAGTTCTGGGGTAAACAGGTTGGGGCTCGGAAGGGGTTACCCTCCCGAGCCCCGCTGCCTGGTCGAGCTTACTTCTGCGGCTTGTCCGAGACGGTGATCGCCCCGGAGACGATCTGCGCCTTGTACCCGTCGAGGACGTCCTTGATGTCGTCGACCTTGCCACCGGAGGTGGCGTAACCGATGCCGTCGACCTTGAGGTCGAACCGCTTCGGCAGGGTCGTCAGGTCGCCCTTCGCCAGCGCGCGCAGGTAGTCGAACACCGCCACGTCGACGCGCTTGAGCATCGAGGTGATGATGACGTCCTTGGACGCCTCGACCGTCTTCTGGTTGTACTGGTCGGAGTCGACACCGATGGCCATGGCGTTGTTCGACTTCGCGGCCTCGAAAACGCCCTTACCGGAGGCGCCGGCGGCGTGGTAGATCACGTCCGCGCCCTTGGCGATCTGGGCGGCGGCCTTCACGTTGCCCTTCGCCGGGTCCTGGAACCCGGAGATGTCACCGGCCGGGGTGAGGTACTCGTCCTCGATCTTGGCCTTGGACGAAGCGGCCTTCACACCCTGGAGGAAGCCGGCCTCGAACTTCTGGATCAGCGGCGTGTTCACGCCACCGACGAAGCCGACGTGGCACTTCTTCGACTTGTAGACGGCGGCGACACCGGCCAGGAACGAACCCTGCTCCTCGGCGAACACGAGCGAGGTGACGTTCGGGGCCTTGACGGAGTCGTCGTCGACGATCGCGAACTGGGTGTTCGGGTACTTCGGCGCCACTTGGCCGACGGCCTTGGCGTAGGCGAACCCGACCGCGACGATCGCGGTGAAGCCCTGGGCGGCCAGCTGCTCGAGGCGCTGCGACTTGGCGGCCTCGTCCTCGCTGGAGCTCGCCGTGCTTTCGCTCACGGTGGTGAGGCCCATTTCCGACTTCGCCTTGTCGACGCCGGCCGCGGCCGAGTCGTTGAAGGACGCGTCGCCCCGGCCGCCCACGTCGAACGCGAGCGCCACCTTCAGCTTGCTGGCGTCCACCTTCTCACCGGACTGCGCGCTGCTGGTCGAGGCGGCGGCCGCGGCGGGCGGCTTCGGCGCGGTCACGCAGCTGGAGGACTGATCCCCCGAAGCATTGTTGTTGCTGTTGTTCCCCGCACCCGAATCCTTGGCGCATCCGGCCAATACCAGAGCACCGGCCATGGCGGCAGCGGCCAGCGCGGTTCCACGCATGCGACGCAACGTGTGTCTCCCTCCCCGCTGATCCAGCGGATGGTCCGAAGAAACGACCCGGCCACGTTGCCGGGTTGACCGAGAGACGGTACCCAACGGCCCCTTGGCGGCCATAGGAAAGGCACGCTACGTGACACAAACGTTTACATCCGGCTCACTTCGGCGACCACGCGATCACACAACGTTACGACGAGCGGGCAGGGTTCAGGCGCGCGCCGGACATCCCATGCCCGGCGCGCGCCATTTCATTGAATTCATTTATTCACGAGAACATTTCCGGTGAAACCGATCAGCGAACGGCGATAATGGTGAACGTGCCGGAAATGTATCCGCTACTGCGCAGAACGGACTGCTGACCGACGGGCACGGTATTCGACCCTTGCCGTGTGCAGCCACCGGCGCTGCAAACGGTCATCACGAAGTAGTACTTGGGCGCACCGTTCACATAGTTACAGGTCGTCCAGGCCGAGTGACCGTCGCCGGCGATACCCGTGTTGTAACAGACCGCGTCCGCGTGTGCCACGGAGGAACCGAACAAGACCATTCCCAGAGATACGAAGACGGCCCCCAGGAAGGATATAATCCTTTTCGTCATGAAAATGACCCTAGCGGGAGCCGGAAGCACCGAACATAGGACATTCGGGTGACGAGGCGCCCACCACAAGGCGAATTCGCCGGTCCGCGCGAGCCCGGATTCGCAAGCGTATCCAAGCCGTCGGGCGAATACCACCCGGAGTGGGAAATCAGCTTGGCCGTGACCCCGCGCCGCCACCTTCCGTGAGCACCGATCGTGCGGGCCGGAGATGTCTGGTCCATCACACAGAGGAACCCGGAGGTGAGCCCACCGTGAGGTGCGGGTCTAGCATCCTGGTATCCACGCTCGATGACCATGATCTCGGCACCGTCGCCGGAGCCGTCCCCAGGTGGACGTCCCGGCGGCAGGCGCGGAAACCAGCGGTCAGCGGGCCCAAGCCATGACGTTGGAGGCCGTTCACCGATGTCCACCACGGCTAGCACCGCCACCGAGGCGGCCGCGAGCGATCGGGCGGGTGCCTCACGCCGGCAAGGGACCTTCTACCGGGGCGACCCCGGTATGTGGTCCTGGGTGCTGCACCGCATCACCGGCGTGCTGACATTCTTCTTCCTCTTCGTGCACGTGCTCGACACCGCGCTCGTGCGCGTGTCGCCCGACACGTACAACGAGGTCATCGAGACCTACAAGACCCCGCTGGTCAACCTCCTCGAGGTCGGCCTCGTCGGCGCTGTGCTGTTCCACGCGCTCAACGGCATCCGGGTCATGCTGGTCGACTTCTGGGAGAAGGGACCGAAGTTCCAGAAGCCGATGCTCTGGACCATCCTGGCCATCTGGGTCGTGGTGATGATTCCCGGTGCCTACTTCATGATGAAGCGCACCGTCGAAGTTATGTTCGGGGGGCACTGACCATGGCAACCGAAGTTCTCGCACTCGACAAGCCGCGTTCGCCGAAGCGCCCGGCCGCCCGCCGCAGCAACTTCGAGCTCTACAGCTGGCTGTTCATGCGCATCTCGGGCCTCGCCCTGGTCGTGCTGGTGCTCGGCCACCTGTTCATCATGAACATCCTCGACGGCGGCGTGCACCGCATCAACTGGGGCTTCGTCGCCGGCCGCTGGGCCTCGCCGTTCTGGCAGTTCTGGGACCTGTCGATGCTCTGGCTCGCCGAGATCCACGGCGGCAACGGGCTCCGGACGATCATCGACGACTACGCCCGCAAGGACAGCACCCGGTTCTGGCTGAAGATCGTGCTCTACGTCTCGATGGTGCTGATCCTCGCCGTCGGCACGATGGTGATCTTCACCTTCGATCCCGGCATCTCGGCCAACTGACGGCCCCACCACACACGTAAAGCGGAGTTCTCAATGCAGTTCCACAAGTACGACGTGGTGATCGTCGGCGCCGGTGGCGCCGGCATGCGCGCGGCCATCGAATCCGGCCAGCGTGCCCGCACCGCGGTGCTCACCAAGCTCTACCCGACGCGTTCGCACACCGGCGCCGCCCAGGGCGGTATGTGCGCCGCGCTGGCGAACGTCGAAGAGGACAACTGGGAGTGGCACACCTTCGACACGATCAAGGGCGGCGACTACCTGGTCGACCAGGACGCCGCCGAGATCATGGCGAAGGAGGCCATCGACGCGGTCCTCGACCTCGAGAAGATGGGCCTGCCGTTCAACCGGACGCCCGAGGGCAAGATCGACCAGCGCCGCTTCGGCGGGCACACCCGTGACCACGGCAAGGCCGCGGTGCGCCGCGCCTGCTACGCCGCGGACCGCACCGGGCACATGATCCTCCAGACCCTGTACCAGAACTGTGTCAAGCACGGCACCGAGTTCTTCAACGAGTTCTACGTGCTCGACCTGGTGCTGACCCCGGACGAGGACGGCAACCCGGTCGCCTCCGGCGTCGTCGCCTACGAGCTGGCGACCGGTGAGCTGCACGTCTTCCAGGCGAAGTCGATCGTGTTCGCCACGGGCGGCGCCGGCAAGATCTTCAAGACGACGTCGAACGCGCACACCCTCACCGGTGACGGCCTCGGCATCATCTTCCGCAAGGGCCTGCCGCTGGAGGACATGGAGTTCTTCCAGTTCCACCCGACAGGTCTGGCCGGGCTCGGCATCCTCATCTCCGAGGCCGTGCGCGGTGAGGGAGGCATCCTCCGCAACGCCGACGGCGAGCGGTTCATGGAGCGCTACGCGCCCACCATCAAGGACCTCGCGCCGCGCGACATCGTCGCCCGGTCGATGGTGCAGGAAGTGCTGCAGGGCCGCGGTTGCGGGCCGAACAAGGACTACGTCGTCCTCGACGTCACGCATATCCCGGAAGAGACGCTGAACGCGAAACTCCCGGACATCATGGAGTTCTCGCGGACGTACCTGGGCGTCGACCCGGTCACCGAGCCGGTGCCCGTGTTCCCGACCTGCCACTACGTGATGGGCGGAATCCCGACCAACGTCCACGGCGAAGCGTTGCGGGACAACGAGAACGTCATCCCCGGCCTGTACGCCGCGGGCGAGGTGGCGTGCGTGTCCGTGCACGGCTCGAACCGGCTGGGCACCAACTCGCTGCTGGACATCAACGTCTTCGGCCGTCGTGCCGGTATCGCCGCCGCCGAGTACGCGCTGGCGCACGACCACGTCGAGCTGCCGGAGAACCCGACCAAGGTCGTCGAGGACCAGCTGGCTCTGCTGCTTTCGGAGCACGGTGACGAGCGCGTCGCCGACATCCGCACCGAACTGCAGCGGACGATGGACTCGCACGCTTCGGTGTACCGCACGGAGGACACGCTCAAGCAGGCGCTGACCGACGTGCAGGCGCTGAAGGAGCGGTACAGCCGGATCACCGTGTCGGACAAGGGGAAGCGGTACAACACCGACGTCCTCGAAGCCGTCGAGCTGGGCTTCCTGCTCGAACTGGCCGAGGTCCTCGTCGTCGGCGCCCTGGCGCGCAAGGAATCCCGCGGCGGGCACGCGCGCGAGGACTACCCGAACCGCGACGACACGAACTTCATGCGGCACACCATGGCCTACAAGCAGGGTGAAGGCCTGACGGCCGACGTCCGCCTCGACTACAAGCCGGTGACCTTCACCCGCTACGAACCGATGGAGCGGAAGTACTGATGACCACGGCCACCCCCGAGAAGTCGGAGGCCGTGTCCTCCGACCACACGCCGATCACCGTCACGCTGAAGATCCTCCGGTTCAACCCCGAAGTCGACACCGAGCCGCACTGGGAGTCCTACGACGTCCCGGCGCAGCGCACCGACCGGCTGCTGAACCTGCTCTTCTACGTGAAGGACTACATCGACGGGACGTTCTCGTTCCGCCGCTCGTGCGCGCACGGCGTCTGCGGTTCCGACGCGATGCAGATCAACGGCATCAACCGGCTGGCGTGCAAGGTCCTGATGAAGGACCTGCTGGAGACCAACGGCAAGAAGACGACCATCACCATCGCGCCGATCAAGGGTCTGACCACGCTCAAGGACCTTTACGTCGACATGGACCCGTTCTTCGAGGCGTACAAGGCCGTGAAGCCGTACCTCATCGCCTACGGGAACGAGCCCACGCGCGAGCGGATCCAGTCGCAGGCCGACCGCGACCGGTTCGACGACACGACCAAGTGCATCCTGTGCGCCTGCTGCACGTCCTCGTGCCCGGTGTACTGGAACGACGGCTCGTACTTCGGCCCGGCCGCGATCGTCAACGCGCACCGGTTCATCTTCGACTCGCGTGACGAAGGCGCCGAAGAGCGGCTGGACATCCTGAACGACTCCGAGGGTGTCTGGCGCTGCCGGACGACGTTCAACTGCACCGATGCCTGCCCGCGCGGCATCCAGGTCACGAAGGCCATTCAGGAAGTGAAGCGCGCTTTGCTCTTCAAGCGCGTCTGACGCCGCTTCGAGGTACATGAAGGCCCCCTTCCTTGCGCCTAGCGCAAGGA
>NZ_JBHVKW010000115.1:0-26571 GCF_042797905.1 Amycolatopsis sp. NPDC057786 | reverse complement strand
TCCTGGTCACGCTTCCGCCGCCGACGACAACACCAAGCCCGCCTCAGCCACTACAAACGCCGCGGCTACCCACTTCCTTAACTGCCGTTGCAGTATTAGGCCGTCCGAGCAGGTTCGTTCCACGTACCGACGCTGCACTCGAACGTGCGGTAGTAACCCTGCGGTTGCACGATGGGGGACTGTGTCGTGAGCGGTGTTTCCGGCCCGACACGCCGGGGGTGAAATCCGGCGGGATGGGTACGGACAGTGATGGCATCCGATGCTGTGAGCGCGGATCAGAGGAAGATGAGGAAGTCGGAGCGGGAGCGGTCGGCCGAGCAGGCTGCCGCGGCGGCGATGGTGGCGCAGGCGCGGGAACGTGGCCTGTCGCTCACTGGACCGGACGGGCTGTTGAAGCTGTTCACCAAGAACGTTCTGGAAGCGGCGCTGAACGAGGAGATGACCGAGCATCTCGGGCACGCGAAGAATCGTGCCGATTCGAATCGTGATTCGGCGAATGTGCGGAATGGGGCCCGGGGGAAGACGGTGGTTTCGGACGCGGCTGGAGAGGTGAACATCGTGGTTCCCCGGGATCGGGAATCGACTTTCGAGCCGAAGATCGTGAAGAAACGTCAGCGTCGACTGACTGACGTGGACGAGATCGTGTTGTCGTTGTATGCGAAGGGGTTGACCACGGGCGAAATTTCGGCGCATTTCGCCGAGATTTACGGCGCGTCGGTGTCGAAGGAGACGGTGTCTCGGATTACCGACAAGGTGATCGAGGAGATGCAGGACTGGGCAAGCCGTCCACTGGAGCCGGTCTACGCCGCGGTGTTCGTGGACGCGATCGTGGTCAAGGTGCGGGACGGCCAGGTCGCCAACCGGCCGTTCTACGCCGCGATCGGCGTCACCACCGACGGCCGCAAGGACGTGCTCGGATTGTGGGCCGGTACCGGCGGCGAGGGCGCCAAGTTCTGGATGAGTGTGCTGGTGGATCTCAAGAACCGCGGCGTTAAGGACGTGTTCTTCCTGGTTTGTGACGGCCTCAAGGGGTTACCGGAGGTGGTGGAGCAGGTGTGGCCACAAACGATCGTCCAGACGTGCGTTCTGCATTTAATTCGTAATTCGTTTCGGCTGACTTCCCGGAAATACACGGACGCGTTGAAACGCGACCTGAAAGAAATCTACACGGCACCCAACGCCGACGCCGCCGCAACGGCACTGGACGAACTGGACGAGAAATGGTCGAAGAAATACCCAGCCATGGTTCGACTCTGGCGTAACGCCTGGACCGAATTCGTTCCTTTTCTGGACTACGATATCGAGATCAGGAGGATGATCTGCTCGACGAACGCGATCGAGTCGTTGAACGCACGCTACCGGCGCGCGATCCGGGCACGTGGGCACTTCACCACCGAGCAAGCGGCGATGAAGTGCTTGTATCTTGTGACCCGCAGCCTCGACCCCACAGGGACCGGGGCGGCACGATGGATGATGCGTTGGAAGCCAGTGATCAACGCGTTCTCCATCACCTTCGGTGACCGCTGGCCGGTGACCGAGACCTACTAATCGACACCGCCGGAAACACCGTTCGCGTTACGGACCCTCCCGCGGGATGCCGAGCAGGAGGCCGCACAGGTTGGTGTAGAGGAACGAGGCCAGAGGCGTCAGGACGAGCGCGACGCCGAGCGGTGCGTGGTGTTGGGGCTGGGTCCAGAGCAACACACCGAGGACGATCATTCCGCCCCCGAGTAGGAATCCGGTCAAGCCCGCGGTGCCGGGCAGTGCGAAGACGGTGTACTGGTTGGGGGTAGCAGCATGATCGTGGTACCCGCCACGATGGCCAGCAGTCCTGCGAAGACGGGCGCCGACGGCGCCATTGCCGCCACCAGGCCCCCGGCGTTGCGCATGCCCGTACTGTGCCGAAGGAGACAGCTGGCGGTGACCCATCGCAGGTTGGCAAGCATGTGGCGCCGCGGTTCAGGGCGAGACTGTGCCCGGCAGCGTCCGGGCCGTTGATCTCTTCGATGGCCACTGTAGATCCTCGGTGCGCAGGTCGGGGCTCCTGGCTTGGTAGCTATCCGCAAGATAAACGGACCCACGGGGTTGTCTACTTTACTGGGAAGCGCAGACGCCTTTGGCGCGCTACTGCTGCAGGCCGACCACGACCACGGGCCGGGTGTGTCCGTCGCGGGGCGGAAGAACTGTGGGTAGGTTCCATACCCGTGTGCGGAACACCTCGTCCAGGGCGATCTTGATGCGTTGCTGGCCCCGCACGACTGCAGACACCGGCAGCACTCCCAGCATCATCAGTGCCATCACGAGGGGTGGCGGGGGCGAGCAGGCCGATGAAGTATCGCCACCGGATGCGGCTGCTGCAGGAGTCGGGGGAGGGCACGCTGGCGCGGTGCTCGGCTCATGGTGCGTTCATCGCTGTGTGCCTCCGTGGTCGCGGGCCCGGCCTCGGGGATCATCGGTGTCCTTGCGGTTCGGCTGGCGCGGTGCGTGGGTCAACGGGGGGTGAGGTGCACGGGCAGTCCGTCGGCGGGCACAGGGAGGGAGGTGTTATCCCACCGAATGCGGTAGCCATCGGGGACGCTCCAGCGGTAGCTGCGCAACATCTCGTGCAGGATGGCTTTGACCTCCAGAGTGCCGAAGTGCATGCCGATGCATTTGTGCACGCCGCCGCCGAAGGGGATCCAGGCGAAGCGGTGGGTTTGGTCTTCGCGGCGGTCCGCGGCGAAGCGGTCGGGGTCGAAGGTGTCGGGCTCGGTCCAGCATTCGGGTACGAAGTGGTTGATGGCTGGGGCGAGGGCGACGAGGGTGTCGGCGGGCAGGTAGTGGCCCAGGAGGTCGGTGTCGGTGACGGTCTTGCGCATCACCAGGGGCACGGGGGCGAGCAGCCGGAGGGCTTCCTTGATGATCCGGTCGAGGGTGTCCAGGCTTTCCAGGGCGTCGATGTCGGGCGGGGCGTCGCCGAGGGCGAGGGATTCCTGCCGGGCGCGGTCTTGCCATTCGGGATGGGTGGCGAGGTAGTAGGCGGCCGCGGTGGTGGTGATGGTGGAGGTGTCGTGTGCGGCCATCATCAGAAAGATCATGTGGTTGATGACGTCGTCGTCGCTGAACCGCTCGCCCTCCGGAGTGGTGGCGTGGCACAGCGCGGCGAAGAGGTCCTCGCTCGTGCTGGCGCGGGCGGCGGGTAGGTGCTGGGCGAAGTAGTCTTCCAGTACCCGGCGGCCGCGCACGCCGGCGCGCCAGCGAGTGCCGGGCAGCGGGGCGCGCACGAGCGCGCTGGCGGCGCGCACGGTGGCCACGAAGGCCTGGTTGATCTGCTCGGTGTCGGTCGAGCCGCCGCGGCCGCCCATGAACACCTGGGTCGCGATGTCTAGAGTGAGGTGTTTGAGTAGCCAGTACAACCGCACCGGACGGTCGGTGGGCCAGGTGGGCACGCTAGCGCGCACGCAGGGCGCGACCTGCTGGGTGTAGCCGGCCAGGCGGTCACGGGTGAAGGCCTGCTGCATGATGCGGCGGTGCATCTTGTGCTCGTCGAAGTCGAGCAGCATCAGCCCGCGGTGGAAGAACTGGTCGATCAGAAATGCCCACCCGGCCTGGGAAAAGGCCTTGTCTTTGTTGGTCAGCACCAGCTGCGTCGCCTCCGGGCCGGCCACGGTGGCGATGCGGGTGCCGAACGCGCCCATCCAGGTGACCGGGCCGTAGCGTTCGTAGCGTTCGCGGCCGAAGTCGGTGCCGAATCGGATGTAGTCGAGCAGATGCCCCACCACAGGTGTGCCGAAGTCGCCGCGGACCGGTCGCAGGCCGCTGCCTGCGGGCGGGGTGGCCAGGTCGGTGGCGGGCCAGCGGCGGCTGAACCGGCGCCACGCCTCGTCGACCGCCTGGGGTGCGGGGGCCACCAGTACCGACGATAGGCGCTGTCGGGCGGCCTGGGTGGTGCGTTCAACGATGGGGACCATGGCGGCTCTCCTTATTTGGTGGGTGTGCAGGTCAGTGGGGCGAAGGCATCCAGGACGGCGGTGGTGGCCGACCGGCCGGCGAAGGAGGGTGGATACAGCAGGGTCTGCTCGTACAGGCCCGCCCACCGCGTGGTGAACTGGGTGCGGACCTGCTCAGGCGTGCCGGCCACGGCGATGGTGTCGATCATCCGGTCCGACACTGCGGCCACCATCGCCTCCAGGTCACCGGCGCGGCGGGCGGCGCGGATGGCCGCGGCCTCGTCGGTGAAGTCGTGCAGGGCGAGGATGGCGTCGTAGGTTTTCACCGAGGCATAGAACGCGATCTGGGCCGCGGCGAGTCGGCGGGCGTGGTTTTCGTCGGGATCCACCGCGCAGATCACATAGCCGGCGACCGGCACCGCCCCGGTGCGGCCGGCGCGGTCGGCACCGGCCTGCAGCGCGGGCCGCACCGTGTGGCGCAGGTACTCGGGGGTAAACAAGGGATGGCCCACCAGCCCGTCGGCCACCGCCCCGGCGGCGCGCACCATGCGCGCGTTCACCCCGGCCAGATACACCGGGATCGCCCGCCGCGTGGGGGCCGCGACGGGCGCGGTCGGGACCACGTGGGTGCGGTAGAACCGGCCCTCGTGCCGCACCGGAGCTTCATCCAGCCGCCACAGCCGGCGCAACAGCGGCACCAGCTCCTCCATCCGGGGCGCGGGATGCTCACCGGACAAGCCGTGCCAGTCCTGCTGCATGCGCCGTGTTCCCGTCCCCAGCCCCAGGATCAGCCGCCCGCCGCAGACCGCGTCCAGATCCCGCGCCTCGGCGGCCAGCACCAGCGGGGTCCGGCCCAACCCGTAGGCGATCCCGGTGCCCACCGTGATCGTCTCGGTCACCGCGGCCATCGCCGCCGCGGCCACCACGGCCGAACGGTCGTAGAACTCCGCCGCCCAGGCCGACTCGAACCCGGCCTGTTCCGCGTGGGCGGCCAGGGCCGCCACCTCGTGGACGTCGTGGCCGGCGCACACCAGCGACACCCCTCGCTGCGTCGCCGTGGTGCTCGGGTCGCTCGTCATGAGGGTTGCGCTCCCGCCGCCTGCTGATTGGCCAGCGCGTCCGGGCTGGCCAGTGCGTCGTGCCCGCGCTCGGGCACAGCGCGGGCCTCGTAACCGGCCCGGGCAGCCGGGTCAGCACCGGCCAGGACCCGATCCGCTCCGGAGATCCGCATCAGGACATCGGCCAGCGCGCGCGGCACCAGCTCCAGCAGCCGGTTGACCGCCCCCAGCCACCGGGGCACGTACACAGCGAACCGCGGCCGGCGCACCGCGCCCACGATCGCGTCGGCCACCTGCTGCGCGGTCACCGGCCGCACCAGCGGGGACCCACCCAGACCGGTGGCCAGTTCGGTCCGCACCACCGTGGGCATCACACACGACACCGCCACCCCGGTGCCCCGCAGTTCCGCGCGCAACGCCTCCGACAAGCCCACGACACCGTGTTTGGTGGCGCAATACGTGGCCGCCCCAGCGAAGCCCACCTTGCCCGCCTGCGAGGCCACATTGACGATGTGCCCCCGCCCGCGCGGCCGCATCCGGCGCACGGCCTGCTGGCTGCCATGGATCACCGCGTGCAGATTGAGCTCCACCTGCCGGGCCGTCACCGATCCCGGCTCCTCACCCAGCGGCCCCAGCGGCATGATCCCGGCATTGTTGATCAGTACATCCAGCGGGCCGCACGTCGACTCGACCTGGTCAAGGAACGCCGTGAAGGCCTCCCCATCGGTGACATCCACCTGCCACCCGCGCACCGTCGGGTGCTGACTCAGCCACTGTCCTGTGGGGAGATCGAGGTCTGCGACGGCCACCGTCGCCCCGGCTGTGGCGAGCGTGTGCGCGGTCGCGGCCCCGATGCCTCGCGATCCCCCGGTGATGGCCACGACCACACCGCGCAGCGGCCGCGCGGTCCGCTCCCGGCGCCCTCGAGCCCCGTTGACCTGCTGTGCCACTGGTATCGCCTCCGCTGCCGATCGCTCCGACTTCTGACAGGAACCACGGTCAGAATGATTCTGACAGGAGAGTATGTCAAGATGGGGGCATGTCGGTGCCGAAGCGAAGCTATCGGGGTATCAGCGCCCAGCAGCGCCGCGACCAGCGGCGCGAGCAACTGTTGGCGGCCGGGTTGGATTTGCTGGGCACCCACGGGTGGCGGCAGACCACGATGACCGCGGTCTGCACGCGAGCCGGGCTGACCGAGCGCTACTTCTACGAGAGCTTTGCCCACCGGGATGAGCTGCTGCTGGCGGTGCTGGACCGGATCGCGTCGCAGATCCGGGACGTGGGGCTGCGCGCTCTGGCCGAGACGGAGGGCGACCCCCAGATGAAAGCCAAAGCGGCGATCGGCGCGTTCGTCGACCTGCTCACCGGCGACCCGCGCATCGGGCGCGTGGCCATGCTGGAATCCGCCGCCGAGCCGCTGCGCGCGCGGCGGCACGAACTGCTGCGCGAGTTCGCCCAGCTGATCGCCACCCAAGCCCGCACCCTCTACGGCGACGATGCGCTCCCGCCACCCCACGACCAGATCGCCGGTCTGCTGCTCACCGGCGGCCTCGCCGAACTACTCATGGCCTGGCTGACCGGGGAACTCCCCGCCAGCCGCCAGGACATCATCGACATCGGCGCAGCCCATTTCGCCGCGACGACACAGCGGCACTAGACCAGCGGCGTGACGGTGGCCACAACCCGTTTCTTAAACCCCCAGTATCACAGCGAGACTACTAGTCTCGCATTCACCGATGGCGCAAAGGAGGGGGGCACCGCGATGGCCGACTCGACGCTCACTTCGCTGCCGCCGCACCATCCACGGTGCCTGGGGTGCGGGCCGGACAACCCGGCGGGTCTGCACCTGGCCGTCTCCCGCGACGGGGACAGCGTGGTCACCGACGTCACCTTCGACGCGCGGCATCGCGGCGCCCCGGGCCTGGCACACGGTGGCGCGATCTCGGCGGCCTGCGACGACCTGTTCGGGTTCGTCCTCTACGTCGTGGAAGAGATGGCCGTCACGCGGAGGTTGACCGTCGACTATCTCGCGCCGGTGCCGCTGGGCCAGCCGCACCGCATCACCGCAGGCCTGCAGCGGCGGCACGGCCGGCGACTCCACCTGGAGGCCACCGGCACCGGCCACGACGGCATCACCCGGTTCACCGCCGAGGCCCTGTTCGTCGTCGTCGACCACAACCACTTCGCCCCGCACGGCCTTGAAGCCGACGTCCAGGCCATGTTCACCCGGCACCAACCACACGACCGCAAGGACCGCTGAGGGCGAACCTCTGTCGTCCCGCACGTCGGCGCCGGGTTCGAGATATGCCCAAGCCCGGAAACCACCACGACTCGGAGGGAGACACGCTATGGCTGAGTACCGCAGCCGGTGGAACACCGATGATGTTGAAGAGTTCCGTGATCTGGCCCGTCAGTTCTGCCGGAAAGAACTGGCCCCGAACCAGCAGCGCTGGGCCGAGCAGAAAAGTGTCGACCGGGACCTCTGGACCACCGCCGGGCAGGTGGGGTTGCTGTGCTTGTCCATCCCGGAGGACTACGGTGGAGGCGGCGGTTCGTTCGCGCACGAGGCCGTACTGCTGGAAGAGCAGGCCGCCAGTGGCGACAGCTGCTGGGGCGTGGGGCTGCACAACGCGATCGTGGCGCACTACATCCTCGCCTACGGCACCGAGGACCAGAAGCAGGCATGGCTGCCCAAACTCGCCTCCGGCGAATGGGTGGGTGCCATCGCCATGACCGAGCCGGGGACCGGCTCGGACCTGCAGAATGTGACGACGAAGGCGATCCGTGACGGCGACAGCTACGTGATCAACGGCGCGAAGACCTTCATCACCAACGGCGGCCAGGCCGACCTGGCGATCGTGGTGACCAAGACCGATCCGTCCCGGGGCGCCGACGGCATTTCGCTGGTCGTGGTGGAATCCGGCCGCGCGGGGTTCCGTCGCGGCCGTGTGCTGGACAAGATCGGCCTGCACGGGCAGGACACCGCCGAGTTGTTCTTCGACGACGTCCGCGTCCCGGCCTCCAACCTCCTCGGCACCGCCGAGGGCCAGGGTTTCGGCCAGCTGATGCAGCAACTCCCGCAGGAGCGGCTGCTCATCGGCATCACCTCGGTCGCCGCCCTGGAAGCGGCTCTGCTCGACACACTCACCTACACCAGGAACCGCCAGGCCTTCGGCAGGGAGATCTTCTCCTTTCAGAACACCAGGTTCACCCTTGCCGAGGCCGCAACCGAGGCCCGGGTCTGCCGCGTGTTCCTCGACGACTGCATCAGCCGCCACCTCGACGGCGGCCTCGACGTGGCCACCGCCGCCATGCTCAAGTGGTGGTGCAGCGACCGAGCCATGCACGTGATCGACAACTGTCTCCAACTCCACGGCGGCTACGGCTACATGAGCGAGTACCGCATCGCCCGCGCCTGGACCGACCAGCGCGTACAGAAGATCTACGGCGGCACCAACGAGATCATGAAGGAAATCATCGCCCGCACCCTGTAGCTCGAAGGACCCGTCACCATGCCATCCGGCTGTCGCACCACGTCGCGGTGCCGGAGACGTCGAGGTGGGGCAGGGCGTTGGCGACATCTACGTCCGGTCAACGACGCCGCCCAGGGAATCGGGGCCGCAATCGCGATCGCCGGCAGTCTGCTCGCCAGCAGCTACCGCACCCACCTCGGTGCCACCACCGCCACGCTGCCGACCCAGGTGCGCGGCGGTGCCACCGACTCCCTGTCCAAGGCAGTGCACCGCACCGTCATCGCCACGATCCCGCTGACCCTGTGGGCACCCGCATACCACTCACACATCGCATAGACCGCCCGCGATTAGTACAGGAGCCACCCGTGACTGACCAGCAGCACATCACTGACTACCCGCACGAGTTGGCCGGGCACTGCGGCTCCGGGGCGCTGCGCGACCTGCTGCACTGGGCCGGTTTGTCTTACGAGTCCACACCCCTCGACGAGGGCACCATCTTCGGTCTCGGCGGCGCGCTCGGCTTCACCTACCTGCGCCATCCGGCTATGACCCCACCGATCTACCTGGTCGGCCGCGGCCCCGACCTCACCGTCGACTTCACCCGCCGTCTCGGAATCACCGCCACCCACGACACCACCGACGACCCCGACGAAGGCTGGGCCTGGGTCCGCGACGAACTTGACCAGGGCTACCCCGTGTTGTGCTGGGCCGACATCGCCGAACTCCCCTACCTGCGGGTCCGGCTGAGCATGAGCCGCCACGACATCGTCATCGTCGGCTACAACGACGACAGCCACACCGCCACCGTCGTCGACAATGACCGCCCCGACCCGCAACACGTCCCCTACGATGCGCTCGCCCGCGCTCGGGCGTCCACCGGCTTTCCCACCCCTACCCGGCACACCACCTACCGGCTGCGCTACCCCACCCAGCTGCCGCCCCTCGCCGACGTCACCGCTGACGCCTGCCACGCGGCCGCCCGAGCTCTGCGCGACCCCGAACCAATGTTTGACAGCATTACCCACGGCACTCCAGGTCTGGTGGAGGGACACGGTGTGGACGGCGTAGCTACCTTCGTCGACGACCTCAGCCGCTGGCCCGAACTGTTCTCCTCCGACCAGCTCGACACCACGCTGTTCGCCCTGGCCGCCTTCATCGAGAAAGCCGGGACCGGCGGAGGCCTGTTCCGCCGACTGCAAGCCGACTACCTCAGCTACCTGGCCCGCCGCACACAGCTGTCGACCGCTCGGCAAGCCGCCGACACCTACACCCGACTCGCCCGCCTGTGGAGCGACCTCGCCGCCATCGCCACCAGCAAAACCGACGCGCTCACCCGCATCCACACCATCCACGCCGCCGCCCGCCACTTGCCCGCACTGGAGCAACGCGCCGCGGACGACCTCCAGATCCTCGCCCGCGACCTCACCGCGGGAGACACCAACGGCGCGGACCCTGGCTAGCCGGGGAGCGCGCGAGAGAGCGTACTCGGCGAAACGGCCGGTCCACCGCGTCAGCCCCGCCCGCGTCAGCCGTAGCGCAGGGGCTTCCGGGAGGGCTGGTCAAGCACGCGGGAGGCCAGCCAGGCGAGACCGTCCGCGGTGTGCGCTGGGGTCTGCGAGGGTTGCATGACGTGGCTGAGGACTGTCCGGACGATCGCGTCGACCACCACACCGATCTGCTCAACTGTGAGCCCTGGCCGGTAGGACGCCACGCGGTGTGTGAGCATTGCTTTGGTCCGGGTGATCAGGGTGCCCGCCTGTGTGGTCAGCAGTGGGAGTAGTTCGGTGTCCGTGCCATGGGTGGCGGAGGCGATCGCGCGGAGCAGGAGATTGTCGGCGGCGAGTTCCAGCACGTTACGCACCGCGGCATAGATCGCCTCGACGAGGTCGGTTGGGTGGCGGTCGAAGGCGTCGCCGACGACGGTGAGGAACCGGTCCAGCTCGTGGGCGACCATGGCGTCGGCCAGCGCGGCCTTGGACCCAATCTCGTTGTAGACGGTCTGGCGGCTGACGCCGACGTGTTCGGCCAGCCGCGCCATGGTGACCGCCGACCAGCCGGTGCGAGCTGTCAACTCGATCGCCGCGGCGATGATCGGCTGCCGGTACTGGCCGCCCACGGCGGACGCGGCTGAGAGAGTCCCGCCCATGGCCGCCATCCTAGGCGACCGCCCCGGTGGTGGCCGCGAACGCGACCGCTTCCGCCCACGACCCCCGGGCGGCGATGCGCCGCCGGTACTTCATGATCTCGCGCGGCCGGTCCACGGTGAGCGCGCCGACGATCCGGTCGCCGCGCCGGTACAGCGCCGTGAACCCGGCCTCGGCCGGCACGGCGACCACCACCTCCTCGGCGCGTGAAGTGCCGACGAACTGGATGCGGTGGCCGTACCAGTCGGACCAGAAGTAAGGCACTGCCGCCAGTGGGCGCGCGGCGGCCGGGTCGAGGGCGTGTCGGGCGGCGGCCGCTCCCTGCTCGGCGGCGTTCGTCCAGTGCTCTAGTCGCATCGACTCGTCGTCGAACAGCGGGTTGACCACATGGGCCACGTCGCCCGCCGCGTACACACCCGATAGGCCGGTTGACAGGGTGGCGTCGCAGACCACGCCGCGGTCACGCTCGTGCAACGGCACGCCGCTGCCCTCGAGCCAGCGGGTGGCCGGGTAGACCCCGGTACCGGCCACGACGAGGTCCGCGGGCAGGACCTCCCCGGTGGACAACCGCACCCCGGTCACCACGCCATCCGCCGCCTCCAGCCGCATGACCTGGGTGGACAACCGCAGGTCAGTGCCCGCCGCGCGGTGCAGGTCGGCGCAGACGGAGCCAACCTGCCGCCCGACCGAGCGGACGAGTGGCAGGTCCAGCGTCTCGACGACCGTGACCGGCAAGCCCCGCTTGCGTGCCGCGGAGGCGACCTCCGAACCGATGAAGCCGGCGCCGATCACGACGGTGCGCGCGCCCCGATCCAACCCGGCGCGTACCGCGGCGGCGTCCTGCGCCGTCCGCAAGGTGTGGACTCCGGCGCAGCCATCGGAGCCGGGGAACCGCCGTGCCGTGGCGCCGGTCGCGAGCACCAACGCCTCGTAGCGCACCATCGTGCCGGACACCGACACTTCCCGAACCTCGGTGTCGAGCCCGTCCGCAGGTGCTCCCAGCATCAGCTCGACACCGAGGTCCTCGCGCAACTCAGTCTCGCTGCGGAAGGGCTCCACACTGGCGGGGCCGTCCGGGTCGAGGAACGCCTTCGACAGCGGTGGCCGGTCGTAGGGCAGCTGTTCCTCCGCGCCGATCAGCACAATCCGGCCGTCGTAGCCGACGCGGCGCGCGGACTCCACCGCGCGCAGCCCAGCCAGCGAAGCGCCGACCACCACGAGTGTCACGGTCAGTCCCTCAGCTTCAACGCGAGCACCGGACAGGCGTCGACCGCAGCGGTGAGGTCCTGCCGGTGTTCCTCGTCTGGGTGTTCCTCGTGCACGACGACCCTGCCGTCATCGCCCACCTCGAAGAAGTCGGGCGCCATCGCCTCGCACATACCGAGGCCCTCGCACCTGTCCCGGTCGGCTTCAATCCGCATCACGCGCTCACCCGCCCCGGGGCCACGAAGTCGACCTTCTCCCGGACGCCGCAATCCGGGCAGCACCAGGAGTCCGGGATCGCCGACCACGGCGTGCCCGCAGGGAACCCCTCGCGCGGGTCGCCGAGCTTCTCGTCGTAGACATAGCCGCAGCCGGGGCACATCCCGCCGTCCGTCGCGTCACCTCCGGCGTCGGCGGCGACGACTTCGGGCGCGTCGGTGGCGCCATACCGGACGAGTACCTTCGCCCGCTTGCCCGGCTGGATGTTGGCGCGGCTGATGTCGCCGTCGAAGTGGGCGACCACGCGCGGGTCCATCACCCGGCGCCACAGCGGCGGGATGAGCGCCAACACGATCATCCCGGCGTACCCGGTGGGCAATACCGGCGACTCGGCGAAGTCGCGCAGTGTCTGGTATCGGCGGGTGGGGTTGGCGTGGTGGTCGCTGTGCCGCTGCAGGTGGTAGAGCAGGACGTTCGTGGCGATGTTGTTGGAGTTCCAGCTGTGACTGGGATCGACCCGCTCGTAGCGGCGCCGCTTAGGCGTGCCCACCTGCTGGCGCAGCATCCCGTAGTGCTCCATGTAATTCACGATCTCCAGCAGCGAGAACCCGATCACCGCCTGGATCAGCAGGTAGGGAACAATGCCGACGCCCAGCCACGCGATCATCGCGGTCCACAGCACGGCCGACATCAGCCACGCGTTGAGCACGTCGTTGCCGATCCGGAACGGGTGCTGCCCACGACGTGCGTAGCGGTTACGCTCCAGCTCCCAGGCCGACTTCAACGAACCGAAGACGGTACGCGGCCAGAATCGGTAGAAGCTTTCCCCCACGCGGCTGCTCGCCGGGTCCTCCGGAGTCGCCACGCGCACGTGGTGGCCGCGGTTGTGCTCGATGTAAAAGTGCCCATAGAAACTCTGCGCCAGCGCGATCTTCGACAACCACCGCTCATGGCTCTCCTTCTTGTGCCCGAGCTCGTGCGCGGTGTTGATACCGATCCCGCCGATACACCCGATCGTGGCGGCCAGGCCGATCTTGTCCACGACAGACAGCTCTCCCCGCGCGATCAGCCAGAACGCGAAAATGAACGCCGCGTACTGGATAGGCAGGAACAAGTAGGTGATCCAGCGGTAGTAGCGGTCGTTCTCGAGTTGCTCGATAACATCGTCGGGCGGATTGCTGCGGTCCAGGCCGGCGACCAAGTCGATCGCCGGGACCACGAGCAGGATCACGATCGGACCGATCCAGAACCACACGCCCCAGCCGGTCACCGCGTGCATCGCGATCGCCAGGAACGCCAGTGACGGCACCACCAGGCCGATCAGCCACAGGTAGCGCTTGCGGTCAGTCCACTGCTGCGTCGAGCCAGCGGGCACCGTTGCCTTCTTACCGCTCATCTCACCCTCCTCAGCTAGTTGACAAAACCGTACAACACGTACAGCACCCTTGACAAGATTGGAGATTGTGTAAAAATACTGCCAGCGTCGCGCAGGTCCCGGGCGAACCTACTGAACTGAGACACCTCCCCAGCACGACGACCGCCGCGTTCGAAATGGGCGTGAATCCAGGCGCGTTACGGACGGAGGCGGCGCCCAAGCTGGCCAGCTTGGGCGGCCATCGTCGCGGGAGAGGACCGCAGGTCTGGGACCATGGAACGTCTACTGCGTCGGTACCGTCGTCTCCGCCCGCACGGGGACGTTTGTTCTCGGTCACTGTGGTGGCTAATGCCGTGGTCCAGGCTGCCATCGTCGGGCGTCAGCGAACACGCTGGAACCCGGTGCGGCGCCCTCCGACGCCGTAGCCAATCCCGCGACACCCAGGGTCAGATCTTTGATGCCGAGGTCTGCCGAGACCACCTACACGCCTTCGCCGACCTCGTCGACGGCCCGCTGACCCACTTGCCTTGCGGTCACATCGACACCAACGCCGCCTGGGCGGCCTGCGCCGCGCCCTGTCACAAGCTGCTGTGCGGGGCAGGTTCGCTGACCAGCGCGTCCACGTCGGAACTGCGGGCGACCCGACGGGCGAGTTCTCATCGGCGGCCGACGCGGCCTGACCGCACACCCGGTGTGTCCGTGAAACTGGGGCAAGCTCACTGATTACCGCAATCAAAGCCGCAGCCGCGTAGATGGCTGGTGCGGGGTGTACCGGGACGGCGAATTGAACCCGGCGGGCGGGATCGAAGGTGCAGTGGCACCACGGAGTCAAGCGGCGATTGGAGAACTTCATCGGCCCGCGTGTTATCTCCAGGTCGCTGCCGAAAGACGTGGTAGGAGCCCTATGGCGAGCTGAGCGGACGTTGGGCGCGGCTGGTTCAAACAGGTGCTGGCGGGGTCGCTACTCGGCGGGTTGACGATGTCCTGCTCGCCTTGGTGGGCGGCTCGGGTGGGCGACGATCGGTCGTGTCACGTGTCGGGAGTGGCTGGGAGGTGGTTGAGGTAGTCGAGCAGGGCAGTGGTAAAGAAGTCGTTGTCGTCGCCGACGATCATGTGGCCGGTGTTGGCGATGGTCATGCTGCTGGCGGTGGGGATGCGATCGAGGAGGTGCTCGACGGAGCCTTGGTCGATGACGTCGGACAGTTCGCCGCGGATGAGCAGGGTGGGTGCGGTGATCTGGTGCGCCGCGTCATCGATTTGGCGCAGGGTGTCGGTGAACGCAGCGGGATCGGCCATGAACTGGAGAAGTTGGGGATCCCAGTGCCAGTACCAGCGCCCGTCGCGATGTTTGCGGAGGTTCTTGCGCAGCCCGCGGGTGCTGCCGGGCGTGGTTCGATGCGGGTTGTAGTCCGCGAGCGCGGCGGCGGCGTCGTCGAGGGTGGCGAATCCCTCGCGGTGTTGACCCATGAATCTGAGGATGCGTTCGGCGCCGGTGGTGTTCATCTGCGGGGCGATGTCGACCATGACCAGGGCGCGGCCGAGGTCGTGGTGCGCTTGGGCGACCAGGGCGGTGAGGCCGCCCATGGAGGCTCCGACGAGCACGGGCCTGTCCTCGCACGTTCGGCCGATGTGGGTGAGGTCGTCGACGAGGTGCTCGAGGGTGTAGCCGTCGGGGCAGGCCCAGTCGCTGTCGCCATGGCCTCGGGCGTCGAGGGTCAGCGCGGACCAGCCGTCGGCGGCGAGGCGGGCGGCGGTGCGCTGCCAGGATTTGCGGGTCTGTCCGACGCCGTGGAGCAGGATGGCAGTGCCGCGCGGGTGGGTGCTCGTGTCCGGTGTCCAGTGGTCGCCGGCGAGAGTGATGCCTTTGCACTGGTAGTGGACGGTGGTGGGGCCAGTGGTCACGGGCTGAACCTCTTCTGGGTGTTGTCTCGCGCGAACTGTCGACCGCTCGGGCTGTGCGGCGCGGCAGACCACGCGGTTTAAGACTGACAGTATCGGTCCTAGACTATTAGTTAACAGGCCAGATGTGGGGACTGTGTGACGATCAATTACACGAACTCAACGGCTGCTGGCTGTAGGAGAGAGAGGGGACTCGATGTCGGCCAACGCCGCGATGCCCGCCCAGCCGGAGCCCGGGAATGCTGCCCAGGACCCCCGGCCCGCGCGTTCTCGCGCGCTGCTGATCGACGCGGCCACCCGGTTACTGACCGAGGGCGGTATCGACGCGGTCACCATCGACGCAGTGACACGCGTCGCCAGCGTTTCTCGCGCAACCCTCTACCGGCACTTCGGCACCGGCACCGAGTTGTTGGCGGCCGCGTTCGAGCAACTCCTACCGCCGGTGCCGCCCGCCCCGGAGAGCGGGACACTGCGCGAGCGGCTGCTCGCGCTGCTGGCCAAGCAGGCCGCGCTGATCGAGCACGCTCCGCTGCACCTGACGCTGCTGTCGTGGCTGGGCTTGAGCATGCCCACGGCCGGACCCGTCGACAACGTCGACAACGGTGAGCCCGAGAGCGACCGGCCGCGACTGCATACGTTGAAGCGCCGACTCATCGCCCAGTACCGCGAGCCGTTCGACGCCGTCCTGTCCAGCGCCGGCCTGCGCGAGGTCATCGACACCGATCAGGCGCTAGCGCAGCTGATCGGCCCGCTCATCTTCAACCGGCTGGTCACCGGACGAGCCAGCGGCACGACGTTCTGTGCCCGGATCATCGACGACTTCCTCGCCGCCCACACCGTGAGCTGACCGAACCGCGCGAGCCGGGACTGTGCGTTATTGTCGCCGGCGCGAGACTGCTAGTCTCGGTACAGGACTCCTAGTCTTATTGAGTCGCGTGCCGCATCGAAGGCTCCGGCCGGTGAGCACGCCGCAAAGAAGGTGGTCGGTCATGGCAACGGTGTCGAGGCATGCAGCCGACTCGGGTGCGAGCGTTGGGGGCGGACGGACCCGGTGGCGCCGCTTCGTGGGACTGCTGACGCCGGCATTGATCGTGGTGGTGCTGATGGTCGGCGGGATGATCAACGGTGTGCTGCCGATCTCCATCGCGGCGGAGGGTCAACGCCGTATCAAGATCGAAATCGATGAGATGTCGGCGACCGGCTACGGGACTTTTCCTCAGTTCTTCGAAACCCAGGACGGCCGCAAGCACACCGTCGTGGTCGTCGGGCTCTCCGGTGTCCGCGCGACCGGGCTGTGCGGCTCGGGCAAGGCGCGAACCCCCTTCGGAGACTATGTGCTGCGGGTCGAGACCAGAGGCGATCAGCGACTGCAGGCCGATGACGTCAAGTTCGCTATCGAGAACATCGACGGCGCTGACCTGGCCGGGGGCACCCTCACGTTGAACCGCCACGACACCGCGCCTGACGGCACGCCGGTGGACTCCGGGCACGAGGGAACGCTCCCGATCACCGCGCGGTCGGTGCTGCTGGACCTGCACGCCGACGTCCGCTGGGTCACCACCAGCGGGCTGAAACTGTCCGCGGTCGACCTGACCGCCGGGACCGACGTCAAGGAGTGCTTCTAGTGGAGCTGTCCTGGGGTCGTTGGTGGGCGGCCTCGGTTCGGTGGCGGCGGGGCCGACCGTTCTGGGGTGGCGTGGTCACTCTGGCCGGTGGGCTGATCATCCTGCTGTTACCCGCCAACCAGTTCACCGTGCTGGCGCTGCCCGGTGTCGCGGGGCTGGCCGGGTTCCTGCTCGGTGGGCTGATCGCGGCCATGGGCCCGCTGCTGTGGTTTCTCCCCGAGCAGCGAGTCATGCTCGGCATCGCAATCGTCCTGCTCGCCCTCGCCTCATTCGTCTATTCCAACCTCGGCGGCTTCCTGATCGGCATGCTGCTGAGCATTATCGGCGGCAGCCTCGGGTTCGCCTGGACCCCCAGCGCGACGAAACGACCAACACCGCCGCACCCACGACCCTCTCCGACCCCGAGGCCCCGCTCCTGACGGGACCGTAACGCGAGCTGCACCTCTCTGTGTCAAGCGGCTGGTGTCAGAGAGGGAACCAACTTGTTGAATCTGGGCAGAGATCGTGGTCTGCAGCCATGATCTTTGAGGCTGTGATTCGGATTCCTACTCGGGGGCGGAATGATCGCCCTCGGTGTGTTGCTCTGGACCCAGCCCCAACACCACGCACCGCTCGGCGTCGCGCTCGTCCTGACGGCTCTGGCCTCGTTCCTCTACACCAACCTGGGCGGCTTCCTGCTCGGCATGCCCGCCGCTGGCGTTGCTGCTGTCGGTTGAGTCAGCGGGTCATCGTCATGGCCGCCACCATCACTCCTGAGTGGAAGGGGGTGATGACATGACCGATGATGCAGAGAAGCGGCACCTGTCCAATCCGCTGGGCGCGGACAGTGTCCATCGGATCGGCCGCTACACCTACGAACGGGCTCGCGATTCCTGAGAGTGGACGACGGGGGTGTACCTGATTCACGGCTACGAACCGGGCGAGATCGAGCCAAGTACGCAGTTGCTGCTAGAGCACAAACACCCGGAGGAACGGCCTCGCGCCAACGAGGTACTCGACAAGGCGCTGGCAACCGGCGAGCCATTCTCCTACTACCACCGCATCATCGATACACATCAGCAGGTACGACACGTGGTCGTGCTCGGCGAGGGCCACCATGACGAACAGGGCCAGGTGCAACGGGTATCCGGATACATTGTGGACCTCACGGAGAGCCCGACCTGGACGTCCAGACCGAGGTGGACCACCAACTGGACGCCGCGCTCAGCACTCGAGCAGTGATTGAACAGGCCAAAAAAACGTTGATGCTGACCTACAGCATTGATAATGCTGTGGCGTGGTCACTGTTGCGCTGGCAATCGCAGGAACACAACGTGAAAGTGCGTGAACTCGCCGCCTGACTGGTCGATGGTATGACGAAACAGCAACACATCTCGGAGCAGAGCAATCAAGAGTTCACTCACCACTTCCTCACCCTGGCCGAGTGCCCCCGCTCCAACTGAGCAACCGAGCGGCTGACGTGTCCTGCTGCGAATCATTCACATCCTGCTATGCGGAAGGGGAAGCTCGCCGACGCCGACATATCCTCCCGGCTCGCCACGTGGCGTGGATGATGGCGTCGTGCATCTGTCGCAGCGGCCGGGCTGGACTCTTCGTCCCTGCTGGCCTCGGTGCGATCAGCGGTAGCTGACTCGCATCTCCAGGGAATAGATACTGGTCTTTTTGGTCTTGTCCTTGACGTGGTATCGCCAGGGCACTTCGTGGGTATTCCGTCGCTTGAAATTCAGCCTGAACCGGGTCTGCGTCGCGACCGTCGTTCGCTGATGGCGGTAAGTAGTTGTTGATCTGAGGCCATAAAATGGTAGCCACGATGCCGAACAGTCGGAACGATCGCGTCGCTGCTCCAGTTGCCTCGTCACCCGTAACTCCACATGCGGTTGATGCTCACTCAGCATGGGGCATTCACTGGGCAGCAGACTACCGATCTTTCTGCTTGTTGATCTGGTGGTCGTGCCACTTCCCCGGCAAGGTGCCTTTCTCCCTCTCGGGATCTGGATCGCCGCCGTAGGGGCGCATACCACTTGAGGCGACGCGCGTATCCAACTCATTACTCTGGTCGTGATCGGCCTCAGGCTCGGGCTGCTCGTCATCGTTGTGCTCGCCGGATGGGCTTTTCCTGATCGGGTCCGGCCTGTCTGGTCGAGAGGAGTCGTGCTCAGGTCCAGTGGTCATCGCGATTCAGCTCTTCCCTCGGGGCTTCCCTAACACTCGGTTAGCACCCCGCGCCATTGACCGGTTCGTCGAAGAGTGGCGATCCGCTGCCGCTCCACCCGAGACAGATACCGGCTCGACCGGGTCTCCTCGGCAACCAATGCGGGTGGAAGCTCGCCGTTCTCCGCCCGCCAGCGGTAGCCGGTTTTACGGCCAATCCCGCGATCTGGCACGCCTCCACCGTCCCTACACCCGCCAGAACCAACTGCCAGTACCGCGACTCAAGATCCAACCGCCGCTTCGCTCCACGCCTCGTCATCAGTACGCCCTCTTCTACCAGGAGTGTTGCGACAAGTACTGGAACCCAAGCCGAACCAGGGGGTCAGATTTCGACCGGCGTTGACAGGGCGCATATCCGCTACTTGCCGCGCGGGTCGCTGCTTGGTCCCTGTTCGTCAGGCTGGGTGAGCGCGGCCCCGAGTTCTTCGGGTGCGGCGGGCTGGGGGCGCTGTTTGACGGGGGTGCGGTGGCTTTCGTTTCGGAACTTTTCGACGAAGTGGGGGTAGTGCAGTTCGAAGGCTGGTCGTTCGGAGCGGATTCGGGGCAGGTCGTAGAAGTTGTGCCGCGGGGGTGGAGACGTCGTCGCCCATTCGAGCGAGTTGCCGTACCCCCAGGGGTCGTCCAGGTCGGTGGGTTCGCCGAAGCGCCAGCTGCGGACGACGTTCCAGATGAACGGCAGCACGGAGGCACCCAAGATGTAGGACCCGATGGTGGACACCATGTGCAACCCGGTGAAGCCGTCGCTCGCAAGGTACTCGGCGTAACGGCGGGGCATTCCCTCCGCCCCGAGCCAGTGCTGCACGAGAAACGTCGTGTGAAAGCCGATGAACGTGGTCCAGAAGTGCAGCCTGGCCAGTGGCTCGTCCATCATCCGACCGGTGATCTTGGGAAACCAGAAGTAGATCCCGGCGAACGTCGCGAACACGATGGTGCCGAACAGGACGTAGTGGAAGTGCGCGACCACGAAGTAGCTGTCGGTGACGTGGAAGTCGACTCCCGGCGCCGCGAGCAGCACGCCGGAGAGCCCGCCGAACAGGAACGTCACCATGAACCCGATCGACCACAGCATCGGTGACTCGAAAGTCAGCTGCCCCTTCCACATAGTGCCGATCCAGTTGAAGAACTTGATCCCGGTCGGCACCGCGATCAGGAATGACAGGAACGCAAAGAACGGCAGCAGCACAGCGCCTGTCGCGTACATATGATGCGCCCATACGGCGAGTGACAGGCCGGTGATGGCGACCGTCGCCCAGACCATCAACTTGTAGCCGAACAGTGGTTTTCGGCTGAACACCGGCACGATCTCGCTGATGATGCCGAAGTACGGCAGGGCCACGATGTAGACCTCGGGGTGACCGAAGAACCAGAACAGGTGCTGCCACAGGATCGCGCCACCGTTGGCCGGGTCGAACACGTGTGCGCCGAGGTGACGGTCTGCCAGCAGCCCGAACAGCGCCGCCGTAAGGATCGGGAACGCCGCGAGTACCAGCACGCTGGTGAACAGGATGTTCCAGGTGAAGATCGGCATCCGCCACATCAACATGCCGGGCGCGCGCAGACAGGCGATCGTGGTGATCATGTTGACCGCACCCAGGATCGTGCCGAGGCCGGTGATGATCAGACCCACCGCCCACAGATCCCCGCCCACTCCCGGGCTGTACGCCGCAGTGGACAGGGGTGTGTAGGCGAACCAGCCGAAGTCGGCGGCACCACCAGGCGTGAGGAAGCCGCCGATGGTGATGAGCGCTCCGAACAGGTACAGCCAGTAGGAGAGTGCGTTCAGTCTCGGGAACGCGACGTCCGGCGAGCCGATCTGCAACGGCACAAGGAAGTTGGCGAAGCCGAACACGTTCGGCGTCGCGTACAACAGCATCATGATGGTGCCGTGCATGGTGAACAGCTGGTTGTACTGCTCTGGAGAGAGGAACTGCAGCCCTGGGTAACCCAGTTCGGTACGCATCAGCAGAGCCATGAGACCGCCGATCAGGAAGAACCCGAACGAGGTCACCAGGTAGAGGATGCCGATCTGCTTGTGATCGGTCGTCCTGATCAACCGCAACAGCACCTGCCCAGGCGGCTCGGCACGACGCGGCGCATGCGGCATCGGCGCCGGTGAGTAGGTGCTCCTCGATGTCTGCGTCACGGGTTCAACTGCCCTCGCTCGCGTCACTGGCAACTCACATCCACTAATGGCGGCACAGGAGTACCCGGCGCCGCTGCTCTTACACCCGCAGTACCCAGGTCTCGGCTTCACCCGCTCCGTGTACGCGCCCGCCTTGCACGAGAAGCACCGTGGCCCCGATCGAAGCGGCAGCACTCAGGGGAACGAGGAGCGCCGGGTGGACCACTGTCAACACAGACAACAACATGGGCCACGTCCTTCCAGAGCCGCTCTGGAGGGGACGTGGCCCATGCCGCTCCCCGGTATCGGGACACTGACCATACCGATTCCGGGGGCTCGGAGCGGTCAGCGTTGCTGACCGTTGGCGTTGGCAACTCGCCTGTGTCAGGTTCGCTCCGTAATTGACGATTGCGATAGCAGACCGCAGCTCTTGGATCGCCAGTGGTGATGCTCGTCGGTCTCCATGCCGTCTGGCCTGAACGGCTACCCCCGCCCGGGTAGGGCAAACGGCGTCGTCAATGTGACAAGCGGCGATATAGCAAGCGCTGATCTCATGCGGAAAGCCGGGAGCGAGATCGCAGTGGTGCCTACGCGTCAGTCCGAGGGTCAGAGCAATCGTGGCTACGCTTCCGCGGCTCGGTCTGCACGCGTCCACAGCCCGAACTCCCAGTCACTCGAGTGGATCCTGCAGTGGGTCCTGAGCACCGGTGCCAGGGAGGCATATGCCTGCGATAGCCGTCATCGTCGCTAACGACGCCGCGGGCTTCGCGTCATGCCGCATCAGTTGAATTGATAGCACCCGTGTCGGTCGATGACAGGGCGTCCAGCACGAGATGGATCGCGACGCCGAGTACGACGTGCCCAACGAGACCGCGCGCGTGGGTTTGCCAGGGGTAGGCTTTCGCTGGTCCAGTGACGCGAAGCAGTGGGCCGGCGATTTCATCGTTGACGACGAACAAGCCGAATCCCGAGAGCGCGCGCTCACGCCTGCTCTGCTGTGTCGAGACCCTTGATGTCGTGGTCAATGTCCACGGCCAGTGATCACATCGCGGATACGATCCACCAGGCCGACACCGGGGGCCAGCATTTGCAGCGCAGCACCCTCCTTCGGACTGTTCGGGTGGGGCCGGGTAGGCGACATCTGCGCCGATTCCTGAGCGCGAACGCCAAGGGTGACCAGCTCGTCGTTCGAGCACGTTTTCTGCATCAGTGGGAACAGCATGAACTCTTGCTCGTGTACCACGGCCTTCACCTGCCCCATCAGAGTATGGATTGTGGGCCAGAAGTGAGGGTCGTCCGGATCCAGGCCTTCGAGCTCCTTCATCGTCTGCTCCGCTTCTGCCAGCGCCGCGATCTCCCGGTCCGCGATCTCGTCGCCGCCGGGCAACCGGTCACGGACGAAGGGAAAGAGGTGGATCTCCTCGACGACGGAGTTCTTCATCAGCCCAATCACAGCCTGCTGCACCAGGCCCCGGGCCTGCTCACTCGGAGCGTTGCGCAGCTTCTCGAGTTGGCTGAACAACAGGGAAACCTGCCGCTGCTGGCCGATGAGATACGTGATGATGCTGGGCGGCGCAATGGTGGCTGTCATGCAATATCCGTACCCGCGCCAGCACACGCCAAACCGGCTTACCCCAGCACGAGTAAACGTCGGCGGAGCGATCAGTACCTGGTCACCGAGTTGGAGCACCCGTGCGCAGCGGGTGGGAACCGAATACGTCGGGAAGGGACCACACTGGGGCTGATCGGCGCGGGTTTGCAGCGGGGACAGCGGTTCGTGTCGGGTTGACATCGATTCGGTCGCACGACCTATCCGCGGTTCACGCTGACCCGCTCCTGCTGGGCCCACACGATTGGGACCGGTGGGCCGGGGTACTCGGGTGTGATGAAACGAGCGCTGTGGCAGGGCCTGGTTGCCGGCGCGGCCGGGGTGGTGGTGATGACGCTGGGCGAGAAGGTGGAGCAACGCCTGACCGGACGCCCCGATTCCCACGTTCCGGCACGAGTTCTGCAACGCCTGACCGGGATGAGGGAACGACCGCGACGACAACCTGTGCCGGTGAACTGGGCGATGCACGTCGGCCAGGGTGTACTGCTCGGCGTACTACGTTCGGTCATGGCGCATGCCGGGCTGCGCGGTCCGTGGTCCTCGGCGAAGTTCGCTGTGGTCCGGCTGACCAATGACCAGATTCTGGAGAACGCCACCGGCGTCGGTGCCCCACCACCCTCGTGGCCCCGGCAGGAACTGGTGGTGGACCTAGTGCACAAGACCGTATATGCCTTCGCCACCGGCATCGTGGCCGATGTCCTGGCCGCTCGTTCCGGACCCGGCCCCGGTCAGAGTCACGCCTCAATGCGCCCCGGCCGCCGGTCCGATGTGGACCCGCTGCCCCGCGACCACGCCTACAGTCGATAGCCGCACAAGGCGACGCACGACAGCGTCGCTGCACCGGCGGACCCTGCCGACACGAGATACCGACACAACCGAGGGTTGACACTGACCATGACCGGACCAGTTCGACCCGGCCCCTCCGAAACCCACTCCATGCCCGGGCGGTCGATGGCGGTGTGTGCGCTGCTCGGTGCGGCGGTGATGGCCGCGGTCGACGAGATCGTCTTTCACCAAATCCTGGCCTGGCACCACTTCTTCGACCGCTCCACTCCGGCGGTCGGCCTGCTTTCGGACGGCCTGCTGCACACCGCCGAGTTGCTGGGCCTGGTGGCCGGCTTCGTCCTGTACGCCGACCTGCGCCGCCGCCGCGCTCTGGCGCCGACCCACGCCTGGGCGGGGTTGTTTCTCGGCCTGGGCGGCTTCCAACTCTTCGACGGCATCGTCGATCACAAGGTGCTGCGCATCCACCAGGTCCGCTACGGCGTCGACACCATCCTGCCCTACGACCTGGCCTGGAACGCCGCCGGGCTGGTGCTGCTGGCCATCGGCGTCGCCTTGGCCGTGCGCGCCCGCCGACGCACTCCAGCCGATGCGGCGGGCGCGTGACTGCCACACACATTCAGCACGCGCCAGCTCATCTCGGCATCGCAGCGATTGAACTGGTCATCGCCGCGACCGCCTGCGCGGCGGTGCTCGGCTACCTGCTGGCTGCCACCCGCCTGCGCCGTCGCGGCGATATGTGGCCCAGGCGACGGGACGTCTTCTTCCTCGCGGGCGGTAGCGCGCTGGTCTGCGCCGTGCTGATCCCGCTTCCGGGTGAACCGTTCACCGGGCACATGACCCAGCACCTGATCACCGCGATGATTGCGCCACTGCTGCTGGTCCTGTCCCGCCCGCTCACCCTCACCCTGCGCGTCCTTCCCCCCGGCCGAGCGCGGCGCGCCCTGCTGACGATGGCGCACTCCCGGCCCGCGGCCTGGCTGGTCTTCCCGCCACTGGCCGCGCTGCTGGACATCGGCGTCCTGTGGCTGCTCTACCGCACCCCGCTGTACGCCGCAACCCAACACCAGCCGCTCGTACACGCGGCGGTCCACGCCCACGTCCTGATCGCCGGGCTGCTATTCACCTTCGCCGTCTGCCAACTCGACCCGCTGCGCCACCGCTGGAACCTCGCCTGGCGCGCGACCACGCTGCTGGCCGCCGGAGCAGCCCATGCCATCCTCGCCAAAACCCTCTACGCCACACCCCCGCCCGCAACCGCCGTCACCACCGACGACCTGCACACCGCCGCCCAACTGATGTATTACGGCGGCGACCTGGTCGAGATCGCCCTCGCCGCCACCGTCGCCATCACCTGGTACACCACGACCGGCCGCGCCCACACTCGACGCCGGCGCCAACCGGCTGCGGCCTCCTGACGAACACCCACGCTCGCCCGCCGCCCCCCTTTCCGGCGTATTCGGCTCCGACCCCCGTGGGGGAAGCCTGGTAGGAACCAGGCATCCCCCGACGACAATCACTCCTGAGTGTCGGTAGTCCCGGTGGCAGGGTTCATCGAGGCGGCCGACGGCGGCGGGGTGCCGTACAGCCGCGGGTCACCGGGAGGCAGCACCGGCCGGTCGCCGTGCGGCTCCGGATTGTCCGTGTAGCTGAAGTTGCGCCCGCTGCCATCGGGCATCTCCCCCGAAGCCCACCTGCCCGCACCGGCTTCGGCGCCATCGCTGCAGTTCATGTACTGGCTGACGAAGTCGAGGTTCTGCTCGGACTCGTTCGGGAACGCCTCGGGCACCGGCAGGCCCTCCAATCCGTCCGCCTTGAGTTCCTCGATCGCCGCCAGCCACTGCTGCTGGTGCATGTGGTCGCGGGCGAGGTTGAACCGCAGCATCGCCTTGACGCCGGGATCGTCGGTCATGTTGTACAGCCGTGACACCTGCAACCTGCCCTGCATCTCCGCCGTCGCATTGAGGTGGAAATCGGCCATCAGGTTGCCGGAGGACGTGGTGTACGCGCCCAGCCACGGCACCCCGCTGCTGTCCTGGTAGTAGCCCCCGCCGCCGTTGTTGATGAGATGCTGCGGGTTGGACCCGCCGTAGATGGCCGCGGTCATCGGATTGTCCGACACGGCCGCCTCCTGCACCGACATCGGCGCACCCTCGTTCAGCCGCGCGATCATTGTGCAGATCATCTCGACGTGGGCCAGCTCCTCGGTACCGATGCCCAGCAGCATGTCCTTGTACTTGCCCGGCATCCGGCAGTTCCAGCCCTGCTGCAGATACTGCAGCGCGACGGTCAGCTCACCCCATTTTCCCCCGAGGATCTCCTGCAGACGTTTCGCGAAGGCAGGGTCAGGGCCATCCGGTTTGGCCTCGAACTGCAAGGTCTGAACATGATAGAACATTGCACTCCTTCTCACGGCTTCGATTGCACACGTCACTTTCGGCCGCGACGCATTCGAGAAGAGTTCCCCTTGCGTGCTCGCCTATGCTCCGAACCGCTGACCTTTCTGGCCGAACAGATACTTCGGCAGGACTGCCAAAAAGTGAATGGACTCACCGCGCCTTGCACGAGGACCCCGCCGGGGCGATCGGCACAGCGAAGCAACTTGTCGAAGCGACCGCGAAGGTCGTCCTGCACGAACGAGGGCTGCCAATCAATGACAACGCCACCGTCCCGGACCTGGTCAAGGCTTCCCAGCAAGCTCTGCACCTGCACCCCTCGCCGACGTCATCCACAACGCCATCGGGGAGACGAGCCGACATCGGCGAGGTACCGCGCGACGGCCGACCAGTGCGATGCATTCGGGTCTGCCGCCACCGCTGTCGAATACCGCATCTGGCCGTGACGTCTATATCCGGACAGAATGGGGCAGGTGGGCGATGAACGATCATCCCGGCAGGCTGCCAACAGTGAGGCGCTGGGGC